>NZ_BAEU01000139.1:0-54524 GCF_000246875.1 Halomonas sp. KM-1 | reverse complement strand
CGGCATTGCCGAGCTGCACCGGCTGCGCGAGTTGGCGGCCCGCCCCGACAGCTGGCTGGCCTGGCTGCTGCAGCGCATCGAGGCGCTGCACGACAGCGCCGGTGTCGCCCGGCGGGGCAGGTCGAGCGCTGCGGGCATGATCGCGGTGGGTGGCAGTGCGGCCTTGGGCGACGAGCTCCGGGCATGCCTCAAGGAAGCCAAGCGCGAGATCCAGTCGCTGCGCGAGACTAGCCAGGAGTGGTAGCCGCCGCTGCCCGGCGGCTGCATGCTCATATCGTCTTCCGTTGATGTACGTCAAGCGTTGTCACCCGGCTTTGGCTAGGATGAAAGCAAGAGAGCCGGTCGGCGTGGCTGGCGGACGTCCGGGAGGGGATGCGCATGCGCTTTCATCAAGTCAAGGAGTTGGTCGATTGGGCTGCGGATTATCATGCCCGTCTGGCCGATCAGTATGCCCGCCTGGCCGCCGCAGGGGACGATGAGCGGGTCAGGATGGCGCTCGAATACCTGGCCCAACGCGAGCGTAAGCTGCAAGGCGATCTGCTGAGTTATCTCGATGATGGCAGCGATCATCGCAGCGTGCTTGAAGCCTGGTTCGACGATCCCAACGACTTTCCTCATGCACCGGTACTTGAACGTTTACCGGAAGGCGTCGATGGTAAAAGAGTGCAGGACGTGTTGGCCACGGCGCTGACTGCGCACCGGACGCTTCAGGATCTCTACGCCCACCGTGCCGAGCTGGCCGGTGGCAGCGACGAGAAAGGCTTCTTCGAGGCCTTGGCCTCGGGGCATGAAGCCGAGGTGCGGCGCATCGCCCGCGACATGCAACGACTGGAAGATTACTGAGGAGGTCACCCATGTCGGAACAGCTACTCTCCCCCAAGGTGCTGGGCTACTGGACGCGCGAGCAGTTGCACGACACACCGGATGAGTCGGGCTTCTTCTGTGTCTTCCGCGCCGCCCGCGACCCGGAAACCAATGAGATGGACGTTCAGGAGCTGCTCTATGTGGGCGAGCATCGTAGCGCCCGCTATGGCTTGGAGCACCATCCCGATCACGACAAGTGGGCGGCCTTCCTGCAGCCGGGTGAGGAGCTCTGGTATGCCGTGGGGCTGGTGGGGCACCCCAATCGTGAACGGCTGACGGCGGCGATGATCAATGCGCACAAGCCCAGATTCAACAATGGCAGTCAGTATCGCGACCGTTTTCCCTTCGACGAGACCACGGTGCACATCTACGGCAAGAAGCACAAGCTGCAGAGCATCTTCACCGTTGAATCCCACGCCTAGAGCGCTGTCGCCGAGGCAGGTGACCTCGCAGTAGCCAAGTGAGCCCCGGCAGTCGAACTGCCGGGGCTCACTGCGTGATGAGGCCTTTTCCGTGTGGCGAACCTTACCTGAGCTAGACTTCCTGCAGCGGTCGTGCTTCGGCGTGACATGGCGCATGGACCAATCAGGGAGGAAAGACCGTGTCCGAGGAGAGCTTCCGGCATCAGCTGCTGCCTGCCTTGCTGGCGCTGCTCGAGGCAGAGCCGTTGCCGAGCGGCAATACGCTGGAGGCGCATGCGCTGCTCGATGATGCCCTGCGGGCCAGAGCCAGCGACATCCATCTGGACCCCGAGCGGCGGGGATACCGCATTCGTCTGCGCATCGATGGACGCATCGTCGAGGCACTACATGTGGATCTGACGCAGGGTGCGCGTCTGGTCAACCAGTTCAAGGTGCTTGCCAAGCTCAACCCGGTACCCTCGCTGGCCACCGCGGAGGGCAGTTTCCACTGGTTCCACGCAGAGAGCCCGGCGGAGGAGCGCTCGCTTCGCGTTACCGCCGTGCACTGTGTCGCGGGGGAGAAGCTGGCCGTACGCTTTCTGTCACCGCCGCAGGCGTATGAAGATACGGCCGGGCTGGGCATCGGTGAGGAAGGCGCGCTGGGCATCAGGCGCTGGATGGATGCCACGGGCAGCATGCTGCTGGTGGCCGGGCCGACCGGTGCTGGCAAGACCACCACGCTCTATACGCTGCTCGGCCAGTTGCGCCTCTCCGACAGCCATGTGGTCACGCTGGAAAATCCCGTCGAGTACGGTATTGAGGGCATCAATCAGATTCAGGTCGATCCGGATCATGGCCTCGATTTTGCCAGCGGTACCCGTTCCTTGCTGCGTCTCGACCCCGATTACGTTCTTATCGGTGAGATTCGCGATCGCGAGTCTGCCTTTGCGGCGCTGAACGTGACCAGCAGCGGACGCTCGCTGATGGGCACTCTGCACAGTCGCGATGCGGTGGGCGTGGTGACCTCGATGCGTCAGATGGGGCTCGGCGACAGTGAGATCAGCGCCAATCTTGGCCTGGTCATCGCCCAGCGCTTGGTGCGGCGACTGTGCCCGCACTGCCGGGAGCAGGTGCCGCCCGAACCTCGCGAGCGGGAGTGGTTGGCGGCGATAGGCCTGGCAGTGCCGGAGCTGACCTGGAGCGCATCGGGCTGCTCAAACTGCGACGGCCTCGGCTATCGCGGTCGCATCGGGGTGTTCGAGATCTGGCAGCTCACCCCTGAGGATCATGCCCGAATCCTGCGCCATGCCGATGAGGCCGAGCTGCGCCGGCACTTGCTGGAGCGCGGCGTGACACTGATGCTGGCCGACGGTCTGGCCAAGGCCGAGTCGGGCATCACCAGCCTGCGGGAAGTGTTTCGTATGGGGGCCTTCCTGTCGGCCTGAGACTCGGGACAGCGCCTCAGCGCAGCGCCTGGGGATCGCCTTCGCCGGCCAGCGCCAGGCGCTCCGGTTCATCGAGCAGGGCCTCGAGTTCGAGATTTGCCACTTCGCTGACGGCCTCCAACACATGGCCCCAGGTAGCGCGATTGGCATAAAGCATGCCGAAGGTATCCAGCGTGCCGCCGCGGTTGCGATAGCCAAGAAAACGTGAACCGCTGCCGGTGTCGAGCGGGCGCAGCACGCCGCACAACGGTTCGGGACGGCAGTGCGCGAGGAAGACCCTGGCCTGGGTAGGTGGCACCAGTTGGCTGAGCCGGCACTGACCGAGGGTGGCGGTCGCCTCTCGTTCGTCCCTGGCCTCGCGCAGCTTGCCGGGCTCCTGAATCACATAAAGGCTGGCCTCGACTCCCGCCAGGGTCAGCCTTGCCAGGGCACGCTGCATCTCGATCAACTGGTAGGTGCCTATCGCGAACAGCTGGACGCGTGGAGCCACCGTATCGTGCAGGCAGATTATGCCATCCTCGTAGAGGCGCCTGGCCTGCTCTTCATCGAGCACTACCGGCACGGGGTTCTTCGCTACCACCGCTAGTGCAATGCGGCCGCGTGAGCGGTAAAGCTCTCGCAGCGCATAGGCCGCGCTTGGCGCATCGACCGGGAACAGCGTCGGCGCCACGTCGTCCATTTCACCCAGCCAGGCTTCGCACAGCGTCGGATCCTGGTGCGACTGTTCGTTCTTGCCGTTCTCCCAGGTGTGGGAGCTGGCCAACAGCGGCACCGTCAGCCAGCCCGGCTCGAGGCCGACTTCGTGCTGATGACGGGCAAAGATGATCTCCTGGCGCATGGCACCCAGCATCTTGACGGCAAAGGCCTCGTACGATGCCACCAGGTTCAGACCTTGCTTGTTGGCCAGTGCCGCACACACCACCGCTTCTTCGTTGAGGGCAGTGATCACCGAGCCGTCGAGGGCCTCGGCGACGCCCGGCTCCGGATCGGTCACCCGGTGCTTTAGCAGGTCCAGGGTCTGGTCAAGCCGGTTGCTGCGCATCTCATCGGGATTTCCCACCCGCACCCGCAGCTCGGGGTTGGCCAGCACGAGGCGCTTGAAGGTTTCATCAATGGCTGCCATGGGGGAGACGGATTGGCCTGGCATGAAGGTCGGCAGCGGTGGGGCGGTGGGTAGCGGCGTCACGGCGATGGCCAGCTCGTTATCGCGCTCCTTGGGGCGTTGGCTCGTAGTGTGATCGTTGAGTGTATCGATCGCCTGGCGCAGTTCGGCTAGCGGCACGTGGAGCGCGGCAGCGCCTGCATTGAAGAGATCGCGAGCAGAGGCATCCTCGGCCGGGCTGGCGAGCAGCGGGAGATTATGCGCCGCATTGGTGCCGGCGCCTGGAAAGCCGTAGCCCTTTACCGTTTCGGCGATGACATAGGGCAGGCGTAGGGGGTAGCGGCCGTGTCCCGCTTCCAGGGCAGCCACCTGTTCGGCCAGTTCCGTTTCGGCAGTGATGATCGCCCAGGCGAAGGCGGCGGGGTCCCGGCCATCGATGGTCAGCGGCGCGAAGCCATTGAGCATCAGATGCTCCTCGAACCAGTGGGTGCCGCCCGACTGGCTCATGGTCGTACGCTGATCGATACGGCGGCCATTGGCGATCATCACCGGCACGATCGAGCCGCTGTCCTCGGCTCGCCACCAGCGCGGTACCCAGTCGCTCCCGCGTTGCTCCTCGAAGGCGCCATCGCTGAGAAAGGCCACAAGATTCTGGTGCGCAAGAGGCATGTGCGCATACTGTAGGCCCGCAAAGCCGAGATAGCCGCCTTCGCTTAGACCGCCGGCCGTGTGGGCGTTGACGTGGCTGCCGAGAGGGGAGACGGGTTGACCGTCGGCATCGACCCCGCAGTGATAGAAATCGTTGACCAGCCGCGTCAGGCCCTCGTCGCTGAGCGCATAACGAGCCGCGTGGGCAGGTCCCATGTTGTCCATCAGCACGTTGAGTGCATCGATGGCGGCTACACAGTGACCTTGCCCCATCAGCCAGCTGCGGGTCAGGCAGGTCAGGCTGTTGGCAGTGAGATAGCCGACGTAGGCGGGCACCATGTTGAGGGCGCCACCGGTGTGTCCTTCCGGCCTGGGTTTGAAATCCGCTTCGACGAGCGGCTCACCATCCAGCCGTACGCGCTGCGCGTAGGTCATGTGGGCCACCAGCCACATTCCCATGTTGGCCAGCCGGTCGGCGGCTCGAAGCTTGGCCAGCCAGGTGCGTCTGAGTTCGGCGGTGGGGGCATGGCGTTCCAGCAAGCTGGCGATGGCCGCTTGAGTGGCGGGGCCATGGGAGATCATACCCACCCCCTGGGCCCAGGCGGCGAAATCGGGGCTCTGCTCGGCGGTCGCGAGCTGGGCGTGGCGGGGCGGGCGAGAGCTTCCGGGCTGAGTGGGCATGGGTGGGCTCCGTGGCTAATGACGATAAACCTGTCTGTGAGCCTAGAGGCTTGCTTGCACGAAGGCCATTGACCGGCGTCATGGATGCAATGTTCGGTTACGTTAAGTGGACTGACAGTCGAAGCGGGATACGTTATAAAACGCTAACGAACCGACCTGCCGTGAGGAGTCGATGAGATCCGTTTCCCGCCGTCGCTTTGGCCAGCTGGCCTTGCTGGCCCCCTTCGCCCTGCTGACGGGGCGCGAAGCCCATGCAAGCCTGATCGAGACCATTCTGTCGCGCGCACCTACGCCTCGCCATGACAGCGAGATATGGGTGCTGGTCGACGATCGGGAATCCTCGCTGAGCGTCTATCGGGGCAACGCCCTGCTCGAGCGCTTCGCTCCTGTCTCGCTGGGTCGCTCCGGTGCCAGCACGATGCGCACCTACGGAGGCAACGTCACGCCGAAGGGTGAATTCCGCGTCAATCGCTTTAATTGGGAAAGCCAGTGGCATATCTTCATCGGCATCGACTATCCTACGCCGTCCCATGCGCGTACTGCGTTGGAAACAGGGCTTTACACGGAGCAGGATTACGCAGATTATTTCGCCTACTATCGGCGCCACGGGTATCCGCCCCAGCAGACAGTGCTGGGGGGCTTCATCGGAATCCATGGCCTCGGTAGGGCAGACCCGGAGGTTCATGCTAGTTATCACTGGACTCAGGGGTGTGTGGCGGTAACCGACGCGGAGATCGAGAGGCTTTCCGAGCTAATCGACATTGGCACTCGCGTCGTCATCCGCTAGGCTCAAGATACGCAAGGGACGTTTCGAGCTATGGACAAGCGCCGTAGGGTATTATAAAACAGCGTTTGACTCCTGTGCTTGGCAGCAGTCGCTGCAAGAATCCTGCATTGAGCAGGAAAGCCTGGATCACAGGCATCATCAACGCCGCTGTACTAACCTGTGCAGTACCAAGGAAGACTCAAGGAGAACATCATGACTCTGAAGACCACCCTGAAGCTGACCGCCGCTGCTGCTTCTATGGCCATCCTGGCTGGTTGTGCTACCAACGCTGCTCTGGACGAAGTTCGCCAGACTGCTGAAGCCGCTCAGGCGGACGCTGCAGAAGCTCGCAGCATCGCTACTCAGGCGCAAAACACTGCCAACCAGGCGCAGCGTGACGCCCAGGCGGCTCTGCAGATGTCCGAGCAGAACCGCGAAGAAATGAACCGTATGTTCCAGCGCTCCATGCAGAAGTAATTCTGCTGGGGCCATCATCACCCTCGGGTGATGGCGGTTCTGCAACGAGAAAACCCCGCCTCGGCGGGGTTTTCTCGTTCGTGGGCGTTGGCTTCGTGAAGCGGGGGCCTCATGGAGCGGATGCCGCCGACGGCGTGGTGCGCTTGCCGTCGGCAGTGGGGGCAAAGGCCTAGCGGCGGTAGGCTTCCAGCTCCGTGAAGAGGCCGGAAAGCTGGCCGAGTTCGATCTCGGAGAAGATTCCGTTGTCGAGGCTGTCGTGCTGCGGGGCGACAGGAGTCGGCTCCTCTTCGGCGACACGCAGCAGCGAGACCAGACGACCGTCGGGATTTTCCACCACGCGACGCAGTTGGGCGTAGTCGACCGGCGGGCGCTCCTCGCCGAAGGCGTTGGCCAGGACTTCCATGGCGTTGATGATCGGCTCGAAGGTGCCCTGGTTCTCTTCGAGCTGCGGGAAGGACTGCGCGTAGAGCACGCCATCCGCCGACCAGGCCACCTTGAACGGCTGATCGATGATGTTCACCTGAGTGCCGCTGGGAACGCGCTCGTAGAGCGACTCGATGTCCTCCGGGTACATGCGGATACAGCCGCGGCTGGCACGCATGCCGACGCCGTCTGGCATGTTGGTGCCGTGAATCAGATAGCTCGGCAGACCCAGCAGGATGGCGTGGCGGCCCAGGGGGTTGTCGGGGCCGGGCGGTACCACGGCGGGCGGCGGCTCGCCACGTGCCGCGGCTTCCTCGCGCATGGAGCGGGGCGGCGACCAGTGCGGGTCCTTGACCTTGACGGTGGTGCGGGTTACGCCCACCGGAGTGGCAAAGCCGTCGCGGCCGATGCTGATCGGGTAGGTTTCGACGATGCCGGGGCGCGAGTAGTAGTACAGGCGCAGTTCGGAGAGATTGACCACGATACCTTCGCGCGGAGCATCCGGCAGGATGTGCTGGGCTGGGATCACCACCTCGGTGCCGGCCTGGGGAGCCCAGATGCTGACGTCGGGATTCGCCATGCGCATCTCTTCGTAGCCGGCGTTGTGGCGGCGGCCGATGTCGAGCAGGGTTTCACCCTCTTCGACGACGGCGGTATAGGCTTCGCCGATCACGTTACCCGCTTCGGGCAGGTGAAAATGGCCTCGGGGCAACTCGCGGGTGCCGTTCGAACTCTCGTCGGCAACCGTTGCCGTTGCCAACAGGGCGGCAAGACTGAACAGGGCAACGCCAAGGCCGATACGCCTGGCCAGTGTCGGGTTCTTCATTTACGTCATGTTCTCGTCATAAAGTCGCTAAAGCGTGGCATGTCTCCAGACATGCCACGTCATTCGGCAACGGTCACGCGCCTTTCGGTTCTTGGCGCCGGGTTCGTGTCAAGGCTGCGATTGGACACCTACGCATAGTATAGCGTTCCCGCGCGATGCGGGAGTCCTGGCGTGCTTCTTGCGTAGGCCCTGGCGTTGCCGCTCAAGCGGCCTGGGCCTTGCGGTTGAGTACGTCGAGCAGTTGCTCTACGGTCTGGAAACGCCCTTCCTCCTTGTCCATGGTCGCTTCGAAGCGCAGGGTGTCGGCGCCGTCGAGCCGATAGCGCTGCGGCTCAGCCTGAATGAGCTTGACCAGTACCAGCGGATCGACCCGTGTCTGGCCGCCGAAGATCATCCTTCCTCGTTCGGTGCCGGCCTCGAGACGCACGATGCCCAGCCGTTCGGCGCGCTGACGCAGTCGGGTCTGGCGCATCAGGGTCTTAACCGGCGCTGGCAGCAGGCCGAAGCGGTCGATCATCTCCACCTGCAGCTCCTTCAGCTCGGCCTCGTCGGCGGCGCTCGCGATGCGCTTGTACATCACCAGGCGCTGTTGCACGTCGGGCAGATAGTCGTCGGGAATCAGCGCCGGCAGATTGAGGCTGACCTCGACCCCTTCGTTCAGCGGGGTTTCGATGTTGGGCGTCTTGCCGGCGCGAATGGCAGCCACGGCGCGATCCAGCATCTCCATGTAGAGCGTGTAGCCAATGGCCTCCATCTGGCCGCTCTGCTCCTCGCCGAGCAGCTCCCCGGCGCCGCGGATCTCCATGTCGTGGCTGGCCAGGGTGAAGCCGGCGCCGAGGTCGTCGGCGGCAGCGATGGCCTCAAGGCGCTTGACGGCGTCCTTGGTCATGGCGCGGGGCGGCGGAGCGAGCAAGTAGGCATAGGCCTGATGGTGGCTTCGCCCGACGCGACCGCGCAGTTGGTGCAACTGCGCCAGGCCGAACTTGTCGGCGCGTTCGATGACGATGGTGTTGGCACTGGGCACGTCGATGCCGGTCTCGATGATGGTGGAGCACACCAGCACGTTGTAGCGCTTGTGGTAGAAGTCCGACATGACGCGCTCCAGGGCGCGTTCGGGGAGCTGGCCGTGGGCTACCGCGACACGCGCTTCCGGCACCAGCGAGCGGATCGTCTCGGCGGCGGTCTCGATGGTCTTGACCTCGTTGTGCAGGTAGTAGACCTGGCCGCCGCGCAGGATCTCGCGCAGCATCGCCTCCTTGATGATCGACTCGTCGCGCTGCTGGACGAAGGTCTTCACCGACAGGCGGCGGGCCGGCGGCGTGGCGATGATCGACAGGTCGCGGATGCCGCTCATGGCCATATTGAGCGTGCGCGGTATCGGGGTGGCGGTGAGCGTGAGGATGTCGACCTCGGCGCGCAGTTCCTTGAGTCGCTCCTTCTGGGCGACGCCGAAGCGGTGCTCCTCGTCGATTATCAGCAGCCCCATGTTGGGCAGCTTCATCGACTTCGACAGTAGCTTGTGGGTGCCGATCACGATGTCGGCCTTGCCGCTCTCGATACGCGCGAGCGCCTCCGCCTGGCCTTTGCCGGCGGTGAAGCGTGAGATCAGCTCGATCTGCACCGCAGTATCGGCGAAACGGTCGCGGAAATTCTCGTAGTGCTGACGGGCCAGCAGGGTGGTGGGCACCAGGACCACTACCTGACGCCCCGAATGCACGGCGAGGAAGGCCGCGCGCATGGCGACCTCGGTCTTGCCGAAGCCGACGTCGCCGCACACCACGCGATCCATCGGGCGAGGGGCGGTCATGTCGCCGATCACGGCGGCGATGGCGGCGCGCTGATCGGGGGTCTCCTCGAACGGGAAGGTGGCGGAGAAGCGGGCATACTCCTCGTCGGGCAGGGCGCAGGCGAAGCCTTCCCGGGCCTCGCGGCGGGCGTAGACGTCGAGCAGCTCGGCGGCGGTGTCGCGAATCTTCTCCGCGGCCTTGCGTCGCGCCTTGTCCCACTGTTCGGAGCCCAGCCGGTGCAGCGGGGCGAGTTCGTCGTCGGCACCGGCGTAGCGCGAGATCAGATGCAAGTTGTCCACCGGCACGTAGAGCTTGGCGCCGTCGGCGTACTCGAGCGCCACGAACTCTGCCGCCTGACCGCCGGCCTCGATCAGTTCCAGGCCGCGGTAGCGGCCCACGCCGTGGGTCTGATGTACCACCGGGGCGCCGGGGCGCAGCTCGGCAAGGTGGCGAATGGCCAGTTCGCCCATGTCGGTGGCCTTCTCGCGGCGGCGGCTTTGGCGCACCACGTCGCCGAACAGCTCCGTCTCGCTGATCACGGCGAGATCGGGCTGCTCCAGCCACAGCCCGGCGCTGAGCTCGCCTTCGGTGACGGCCAGTCGTGCCGTGCTGGCTTGAAAGGCATTGAAGCCGGCGACATGGGGCAACGTCAGCTGCAGCGGGGCGAGCGTCTCTTCCAGAGCCTCGCGGCGGCCGCGCGACTCGGCGACGAACAGCACCCGGGTGTCGCCATGCTCGGCGAGAAAGTGCTCGAGCGCCGCCAGTGGCTTCCTGGCGCGGGCGTTGACCGCCACTTGCGGTAGTGCCTGCACGGCACCTGGGTGGGCATGTCGCTGTTCTGGGTCGTCACTCAGCTCGACGCGCGGGTGGCGTTTGATGGCGGCGAAGATCTCCGCGACCGGAACGAAGGCGCGGTGGGGCGGCAGTAGCGGCCGGGTCGGGTCGACGCCGAGGTTCTCATAGCGGCTCTCGATGGCGGCCCAGTGATGCTCGGCGGCGCTGAAGACGTCGGGCAGCAGAGCCACTCGGGTACCCTCGGCCAGGTGCTCGAACAGGGTCGCCGTCTCTTCGAAGAACAGCGGCAGGTACTGCTCCAGCCCGGGTGAGGGAATGCCCTTCAGGGCGTCAACATAGAGCGGACATTGGCGCGGGTCGACGTCGAACAGGGTCTCGAAGCCCTCGCGGAAGCAGGCGATGGCGCTGCGCGACAGCGAGTATTCGTGGGCGGGCAGCAGCTCGACCCGCTCGACCTTGTCCTGGCTGCGCTGGGTGTCGGGATCGAAGCGGCGCAAGGTGTCGATCTCGTCGTCGAACAGGTCGATGCGCAGCGGGCTCTCGCTGCCCATGGGGTAGAGGTCGATCAAGGCGCCGCGCAGGGCGTACTCGCCGGGTTCGTAGACCGTCTCCACGGACCGGTAGCCGGCCCGTGACAGGCTGTCGCGAAAGCCTTCGCGATCGAGTCGCATGCCCACCTCGAGGGTAAGCACCCGGCCGGCGATGTAGTCCACCGGCGGCAGGCGCTGCATGAGCGTGTTGATCGGTACCAGCACGATGCCGTGCTCGCCGTCCTGCAGCCGTCGAAGCGTGCGCAGGCGTTCCGAGACGATGTCCTGGTGCGGCGAAAAGCTGTCATAGGGCAGCGTTTCCCAGTCGGGGAAGGGCAGCACCGGTACGCTGGCGTAGAAGCGCAGGTCGTCCTCGAGCCGCTGGGCGCTGGCGGTATCCGGGGTGATGACCAGCAGCGGCTCATCGTCGGCCAGATGAGCCAGCGCCAGCGCAGCCGCGCTGCCGGGTGGCGTTTGCCAGTAGAGGGTTTCGCGGATCCCGGCGGGGCGGGGTGGGTCGAGCAGCGAGAATTTGGGCATGATGGCGTCGAGACGTATCGTCGTTCGTGTGTGCGGCCTTTGCGGCATTCGCCATGCCGAATGGAACGGCGGCCTGTGGTCGGTGTTGGATCATACCAGCCCGATGCGGCGCTTGTAGTCAACCTGTGTTTTCTGTAATACCCCTACAGCACCTGCGACCATCCTGCGATTGCCCCCCACGAGCCCGGACGGGATAATGAACAGGAATTCCCGATTACCAGAGAGGCTTCACGTGAGTCAGCAACCCCTCGAGACCGTCTTCCAGGAATGGCACGACAATCAGGCGCTTGCCGAGCAGATGATCCCCCTGATCGGCAGTCTGTATCGTCACAACAACGTGGTCACCACCCTTTACGGGCGCTCGCTGTTCAATCGCTCGGTGATTCGTATCCTGAAGGACCATCGTTTCGTCAGGAAGGTTGAGGGCACCGAACTCTCGGTGCAGGATACCCTGCCGCTGGTCCAGGCCATGACCGAGCTCAACCTGGGTCCGGCTCACGTCGACGTGGGCAAGCTGGGCGTGGCCTTCAAGAAGCGTGGCGGCGGTGACGCCAAGGCCTTCCTGCGTGAAGAGCTCGCCGAGATCGTCGATGGCCACGACTCCGGCGGTAACAACGGTCAGTCCAAGGACGTGGTGCTCTACGGCTTCGGCCGCATCGGCCGTCTGCTGGCGCGGGTGCTGGTGGAAAAGGCCGGCGGCGGTAACCTGCTGCGTCTGCGTGCCATCGTCGTGCGCGGCCGTGGCGACATCGCCAAGGATCTCGAGAAGCGCGCCAGCCTGCTGCGCCGCGACTCCGTCCACGGGCCCTTCGACGGTACCATCAGCGTCGACTACGAGGCACGTACCATCACCGCCAACGGCAACGTCATTCAGGTGATCTACGCCGACAAGCCGAGCGACATCGACTATACCGCCTATGGCATCGACAACGCCGTAGTGGTCGACAACACCGGCATCTGGCGTGACGAAGCGGGCCTGGGTCAGCACCTTGAGTGCAAGGGCGTGTCCAAGGCGCTGCTCACCGCGCCGGGCAAGGGCGACATCAAGAACATCGTGTTCGGCATCAACCACGGCGACATTGCCGCGGACGACACCATTCTCTCGGCAGCCTCGTGCACCACCAACGCCATCGTGCCGGTGCTCAAGGTGCTCAACGACGAATACGGCATCGAGACCGGCCACGTCGAGACGGTACACGCCTACACCAACGACCAGAACCTGATCGACAACTACCACAAGGGCGATCGCCGCGGTCGCAGCGCGCCGCTCAACATGGTGCTGACCGAGACCGGTGCTGCCAAGGCGGTGGCCAAGGCGCTGCCCGAACTGGGCGGCAAGCTGACCGGTAACGCGATTCGGGTGCCGATCCCCAACGTCTCCATGGCCATCCTCAACCTGACCCTGGGCCGCGAGACCGATGCCGAGGCGCTCAACGACTACCTGCGCCGCATGTCGATCGACTCCTCCTACCAGAAGCAGATCGACTACGTCGACTCGCCCGAGGTGGTGTCGTCCGATTTCGTCGGCAACCGCCATGCCGGTATCGTCGACGCCAAGGCGACCATCGCCAACGGCAGGCAGGCGGTGCTGTATGTCTGGTACGACAACGAGTTCGGCTACAGCTGCCAGGTGGTGCGTATCCTGCAGCACATCTCCAACGTGCATTTCCTCAAGCTGCCCCGCGCTCAGGCTTGAGTCAGGCGACACAGCCGAATTCCCGACCCGATGGGTCGGGAATTTCTGACCTGAGTCACCTTCATTTCACGTCGGCCGGTACCGCCCAGGTGCCGGCCGTCGCCTTCGAGGCTGCTTGAACTTCATGAAACGAGCGCCTTTCAACGCCTTTTGAACCCTTCTCGAGGCAGGCGCCGAGCGGCTTCGTTACCCCTTTTGCGACCTTAGGTCGTGTGGCCTTTGGTCGCGCTTGTCTTTATAATACTGGGGATTTTTTCGGGGTGGTCCGAAATGCCTTCGGGCCTGACTGGTAACGTACTGAACTGAACAAGAATTCGAATCCATTCGAACCCCTTTCCTTCGCATTTCCGATCCATCAACTGGGCGAGACTATGATCGAAGTCAAGAAAGGCCTGGATCTCCCCATCATGGGGACGCCCGAGCCGCGCATCGAGGATGCGCGAGCCGTGCGTCACGTGGCTATCCTGGGCACCGACTACGTCGGCATGAAGCCGACCATGGAGGTCCGGGAAGGGGACAAGGTGAAACTGGGCCAACTCCTCTTCACCGACAAGAAGAACGAAGGCGTACGCTTCACGGCCCCTGCGGCCGGTGAGGTCATTGCCATCAACCGCGGCGAGAAGCGCAAGCTGCTTTCCGTGGTGATCAAGATCGACGAGAACGAAGAAGCTGTCGAGTTCACGGCTCATGGCCGCAACGGGCTCGAGAGCCTGGATCGCCAAGTCGTGGTCGATCAACTGGTCGAGTCGGGGCTGTGGACCGCGCTGCGTACGCGTCCCTTCTCGCGCACACCGGCCATCGACGGCGTGCCGGCCGACATCTTCGTCACCGCGGTCGATACGCATCCGCTGAGTCCCAATCCCGCCGATATCATCAACGAACAGCCCGAGGCGTTCGAGGACGGTCTCAAGGTGCTGGCGCGGCTGACCAAGGGCAAGGTGTATCTGTGCACCGCTCCCAGTGCGCCGATTCCCGGTGGCGACGTCAATGGCGTGCAGGTCGAGACCTTCGCCGGTCCTCATCCGGCGGGCCTGGTCGGGACCCACATTCACTACCTATCGCCGGTCGCGCTGCACAAGAAGGTGTGGCACATCGGCTACCAGGACGTGATCGCCTTCGGCAAGCTGTTCACGGAAGGCCGTATCGAGACCAGCCGAGTGGTGGCGCTGGGCGGTCCACGTGCCGAGAAGCCGCGCTTGCTGCGTACGCGAATTGGTGCCAGCACCGAGGAACTGTTGGCGGGAGAAATCCTCCAACCCGAAGATACGCGGGTGATCTCCGGTTCGGTGTTCTCCGGATTCACAGCGGAAGGCGGGCTGCGCTACCTGGGCCGCTTCCACAATCAGGTGACCCTGCTCGAAGAGGGCAACAAGCGCGCCTTCATGGGCTGGCTCTCGCCGGGCGCCAACCGCCACTCCGTGCTGGGCATCTACCTGTCGAAGTTCAAGGGACTCTCCAACTACGCGCCCAATACCTCTACCAACGGCTCCGAGCGGGCCATGGTGCCGGTTGGCGTCTATGAGGAGGTGATGCCGTTGGATATTCTGCCGACCCAGCTGCTGCGCTCGCTGATCGTCGGTGACATCGAGGTGGCCATGCAGCTCGGATGCCTGGAGCTGGATGAAGAGGACCTGGCGCTGTGCACCTACGTGTGCCCGGGCAAGTATGAATACGGTCCCATCCTGCGTGACAACCTCACCATGATCGAGAAAGAGGCCTGATGATGGGTATCCGACAGACACTCGACAATCTCGAACCGCATTTCCACAAGGGTGGCAAGTACGAGAAGTGGTATCCGCTCTACGAAGCAGTGGACACCATCTTCTATGCTCCGCCAAGCGTGACCAAGACCACGGCCCACGTGCGTGACGGCGTCGACCTGAAACGCATCATGATCACCGTGTGGCTGTGTACCTTCCCGGCCATGTTCTTCGGCATGTGGAATGCCGGCTGGATGGCCAACGTGGCGATCGCCGACGGCTACGCCTCCATGGGCGGCTGGCGTGAAGCGATTCTCATGACCCTGGCCGGTGGCCACAATCCGGACAGCCTGTGGGCCAACTTCGTGCTCGGTGCGACCTACTTCCTGCCCATCTACCTGGTGACCTTCGCGGTCGGCGGGTTCTGGGAAGTGGTCTTCGCCGTCAAGCGTGGTCACGAGGTCAACGAAGGCTTCTTCGTCACTTCGGTTCTCTACGCCCTGATTCTGCCGGCCACCATCCCGCTGTGGCAGGTGGCGCTCGGCATCACCTTCGGTGTAGTGATCGGCAAGGAGATCTTCGGCGGTACCGGAAAGAACTTCCTCAACCCGGCGCTGACCGGCCGTGCCTTCCTCTACTTCGCCTATCCGGCGCAGATCTCGGGCGATGCCGTGTGGGTGGCCGCCGATGGCTTCACCGGTGCGACTCCGCTGTCCATTGCCTTCCAGGAGAGCATGGCCGACCTGACCAGCCAGTACAGCTGGTGGGATGCCTTTATCGGCTTCGTGCCCGGCTCGGTGGGTGAGGTATCGACGCTGGCGATATTCCTTGGGGCCGCGGTATTGCTATGGACCAAGATCGCCTCGTGGCGAATCATGCTCGGGGTGTTCCTCGGCATGGTCGCAACCAGTGCGCTCTTCAACCTGATTGGTTCCGACACCAACCCGATGTTCGCCATGCCTTGGTACTGGCACCTGGTGATCGGCGGATTCGCCTTCGGCATGGTGTTCATGGCCACCGATCCGGTATCGGCTTCCATGACCAACCAGGGACGACTGATCTTCGGCGCTCTGATCGGCGTGATGACGGTGCTCATCCGCGTGGTGAACCCGGCATTCCCCGAGGGCATCATGCTGGCGATTCTGTTCGCCAACCTGTTTGCGCCGCTGATCGACCACTTCTTTGTTCAGGCCAACATCAAGCGCCGCATGCAGCGCACCGGTGTGCCGGCCGAGGAGACTGCCTGATGGCCCAGAGCAACAACTCCATCAAGAAGATTCTGACGGTGGCGTTCGCACTCTGTATCGTGTGCTCCGTCATCGTCTCCACCGCCGCGGTGGCGCTGCGCCCCATGCAGCAGCTCAACGTGGAACTCGACCGCAAGACCAACATCCTGCGCGTGGCCAATCTCCACGAGCCGGGCATCGACGTGGAAGCGGCCTTTGCCGAGATCACGCCGCGTGTGGTGGACATGCGTACCGGTGAGTACACCGACGAGTTCGATGCGGAGACCTTCGACCACTTCCAGGCGGCTCGCGATCCGGCTACCGGTCGTACTCTGTCGGGCGATCGCGATATCGCCGGGCTGACCCGCGTCGAGAACTTCGCTACCGTCTATCTGGTGGGTGACCCCGAGAACCCCGATCAGATCATCCTGCCGATTCGCGGCCAGGGCCTGTGGGGACTGATGCGCGGTTACATGTCCATCGAGGGCGACGGTAACACCATCGTCGGTATCACCTATTACGAGCACAGCGAAACGCCCGGACTCGGCGCCGAAGTCAACAACCCGCGCTGGCAGGCACAGTGGGAAGGCAAGCGCATCTTCGCCGACGAAGAGAGCGTGACCCCGGCCATTCGCGTGGCGCGGGGCAGCGGCACTGGCGATCACCAGGTGGACGGTCTGTCAGGTGCTACCCTGACCGCCAATGGTGTGACCAATATGCTGCAGTTCTGGCTGAGCCCGGAAGGCTTCGGTGAGTATCTGGCAAGATTCCGTACCGGAGTCGAGCCGGAGGAAGCTCAGGAAGCCGATGTCGAACTCGAAGCTGAAGCTTAAGGAGCGATCATGTCAGCCGTTACTCCCAAGAGCGTTCTCACGACGCCGCTGACGAGGAACAACCCCATCGCCCTGCAGGTGCTTGGCATCTGTTCGGCTCTGGCCGTGACCACCAGCATGAGCGTGTCGCTGGTCATGACCCTGGCGGTAATCTTCGTCTGTGCGTTCTCGAACCTGTTCGTCTCGCTGATTCGTCAGCACATTCCGTCGTCCATTCGCATCATCGTGCAGATGACCATCATCGCTTCGTTGGTCATCGTGGTGGATCAGGTGCTCAAGGCCTTCGCCTACGAGATGTCCAAGCAGCTGTCGGTGTTCGTCGGCCTGATCATCACCAACTGTATCGTGATGGGTCGCGCCGAAGGCTTTGCCATGCAGAACACGCCGGGACTGTCGTTCCTGGACGGCATCGGCAACGGTCTGGGCTATGGCCTTATCCTGATGCTGGTCGGCTTCGTCCGTGAGCTGTTCGGCTCCGGCAGCGTGTTCGGCTTCACCGTGCTCGAGACGGTGCAGAACGGTGGCTGGTACGTGCCCAACGGTCTGCTGCTGCTGCCGCCGTCGGCGTTCTTCATCATCGGTCTGCTGATCTGGGCGATTCGCGGCATGCACCCGGAACAGGTCGAGGCCAACGAGTTCAAGATGAAGCACAACACCGAGCCGAAGGAGGCTGTGTAACATGGAGCACTATATTAGCCTTTTCGTCGCCTCGGTCTTCGTCGAGAACCTGGCCCTGGCGTTCTTCCTCGGTATGTGTACCTTCCTGGCCGTGTCCAAGAAGGTCTCGGCGGCCTTCGGTCTGGGCATCGCGGTCATCGTGGTACTGACCATCTCGGTGCCGGTCAACAACGTGATCTACAACGCGTTGCTGGCCGAAGGCGCATTGACCTGGACCGGCATCGCCGGAGCCGAGAACATCGACCTGTCGTTCCTGGGTCTGCTTTCCTACATCGGCGTCATCGCCGCACTGGTGCAGATCCTCGAGATGTTCCTCGACAAGTACGTACCGGTGCTCTACAACGCGCTGGGTGTGTTCCTGCCGCTGATCACCGTGAACTGCGCCATCCTCGGTGGCGTGCTGTTCATGGTCGAGCGTAACTACGGCTTCGGCGAGTCCGTGGTCTACGGCCTCGGCTCTGGTGTGGGCTGGGCGCTGGCGATTACCGCCCTGGCAGGTCTGCGCGAGAAGCTCAAGTACAGCGATGTGCCGGGTGGCCTGCAGGGCCTTGGCATCACCTTCATCACCGTGGGTCTGATGTCGCTGGGCTTCATGTCCTTCTCCGGCATTCAGCTCTGAGCCAGGGTGCGTCTCCGGCGATGCCAGGCATCGCCGGAGTGCAGGTTACTCACAGCAAATAGGAAACCGACATGGTTGGAACAACTGTCATCTTGCTCGGTGTGTTCATGTTCACCGCGGTCGTCATCGGCCTTGTCCTGGTGATCCTGGCCGCCCGCAGCAAGCTCGTGAGCACCGGGGACGTGACCATCGAGGTCAACGGCGACCCCGAGCACACCATCACTACCCAGGCCGGTGGCAAACTGCTCAACACGCTGGCGGCCAACGGTATCTTCCTTTCCTCTGCCTGCGGCGGCGGCGGCTCCTGTGCCCAGTGCAAGTGCCGCGTGGAGGAGGGTGGCGGCGCCATCCTGCCCACCGAGGAATCCCACTTCACCATGCGTGAGAAGAAGGACGGCTGGCGGCTCTCCTGCCAGGTGCCGGTGAAGCAGGACATGAAGGTCGAGGTTCCCGAAGAGGTCTTCGGCGTCAAGAAGTGGGAGTGTGAGGTCATCTCCAATCCCAACGTGGCGACCTTCATCAAGGAACTCAACCTCAAGCTGCCCGAAGGCGAGAACGTCGACTTCCGTGCCGGCGGCTACGTTCAGCTGGTGGCGCCGCCCTACGACATCAAGTTCTCCGACTTCGATATCGAGGAAGATTATCGCGGCGACTGGGATAAGTTCGATCTGTTCAAGATCTCCCACAAGAACAACGAGGAAGTCATCCGCGCCTACTCCATGGCGAACTACCCGGAAGAGAAGGGCATCCTCAAGTTCAACATCCGTATCGCCACGCCGCCTCCCGGCACCAGCCATCCGCCGGGTCTGATGTCGACCTACGTCTTCAATCTGAAGCCGGGCGACAAGGTCACCGTGATGGGGCCCTTCGGTGAGTTCTTCGCCAAGGATACCGACGCCGAGATGGTGTTCGTCGGTGGCGGTGCGGGCATGGCCCCGATGCGTAGCCACATCTTCGACCAGCTCAAGCGTCTGAGTTCCAAGCGCAAGATTTCGTTCTGGTACGGTGCGCGCTCCTGGCGCGAGACCTTCTACAACGATGAGTACGATCAGCTGGCCGAAGAGTTCCCGAACTTCGAGTGGCATCTGGCGCTGTCGGATCCGCTGCCCGAGGACAACTGGACCGGCCCCACCGGGTTCATCCACAACGTGCTGTACGAGAACTACCTCAAGGACCATCCGGCCCCCGAGGATTGCGAGTACTACATGTGTGGGCCGCCCATGATGAACGCATCGGTGATCAAGATGCTGCTCGATCTGGGTGTGGAACCCGAAAACATCCTGCTGGACGACTTTGGCGGATGATGCAGCTCGCCCACGGGCGACTCTCCGGGCTGGCCCTTTACGGGCCGGCCCTGTTCTTTCTCATGCTGTCATCCTTTCTGCTCAGTGCCTGCCGTCAGCAGCTCGACGAGCAACTCTATCAGGGTACGGCGATGGGAACGGGCTACCATATCACCCTCTATGCCGACCTCGGAGCGGGCCATGCCGCCGAGATCGAAGCCGGCATACAAGGTGAATTGGCAAACCTCGAAGCGCAACGTGAGGTACTGATCAGGGCCAGCGTTGCCGCGTTCGCGCCGTTCTGGGTGGCGCCTTCAGCGGCACTGCAACATGAGGTGGATCGACGCTTCCAGGCGTTGGCCGTTGACCGTCTGACGCTGTGGCTCGGTCACCACGCGGTCACTCCCGTCGCCGTACTGGTCGAGGTTGGCGGGGTAATGCGGGGCTTTGGCACGCCACCTGCCGGCGCCTGGCGTCTTTCGCTCGAACAGCCTGGTCTGCCAGTGCCCGAAGGAGCGCGCCATGTCCGCCTGCAGGATGCCGCGCTGGTGCATCGGTTCGTGCAGCAGGAGGCCGCCGCCCCCCTCGTCACACCGGCGACGCCGCTTTCCGTGAGCGTCATCGCAGCGGATGCCCGCACGGCCATGCGAGAGGCCAGTCTGCTGATCCACGCCGGGCCCGAAGAGGCCATACGGCTGGCCGATGAGCTGGATAGCGCGGCCAAGGTTGTTGTCAAGAGACCACAGGGCATTGAAATCCATCACACAGCGGCGCTCGAGCCTTGGCTCGTTCGTTAGCCGCCAGGAGCTTCATCAATGAGTACTTTTCTCGTCGTTCTGGGCTTCATGCTGTTGATCATGGCCGCCATGGCGATTGGAGTGATCCTGGGGCGCAAGCCCATCGCCGGCTCCTGCGGCGGCCTCAACCAGCTCGGTCTCAAGGAGGGATGTGACATCTGCGGCGGCAAGGATGAAGTCTGCGAGGAGGAGAATCGCAAGCGCAAGGGGCTGGCGAGCGAGCGCCGCAGAAGCGATGAGAGTCGTGGCGCCGACCTTGGCTACGATGCCACTCGCCGTTGAGCCGCTACGTGCTGCTGAGCCGTATGCCGTTGGGTCATGGCGACAAGTGAACGCCGGCACCTGACATCAACAAGGGAAAGGAGACGCAAGAGCCCATGGCAGTCCATAACTACGACGTGGTGGTGATCGGTACCGGACCGGCCGGCGAGAGTGCCGCCATCAATGCAGCCAAGCACGGCAAGCGGGTCGCGGTCGTGGAGAAGCAGCCCGTTCTCGGGGGCAACTGCACCCATTGGGGCACGATACCCTCCAAGGCGCTTCGCCATCAGGTCAAGCAGATCATGCAGTTCAACACCAACCGCATGTTCCGCGATATCGGCGAGCCACGCTGGTTCTCCTTTCCCAGGGTCATGGAACGCTCGCGTATGACCATCGACCAGCAGGTCGAGATGCGCACCAAGTTCTATGCCCGCAACCGCATTGACCTATACAGCGGTGTGGCGCGCTTCAAGGATGAGCACACCCTGCTCGTTCGCGACCGCCAGGAAGCGCTGGAAGAACTGGTGGCGCAGAAGATCATCATCGCCACGGGGTCGCGCCCCTATCGTCCGGCCGACATCAATTTCCGCCATCCACGTATCTACGATTCCGACACCATTCTCAGCCTCTCGCATACGCCGCGTACGCTGGTGATCTTCGGCGCCGGTGTGATCGGCTGCGAGTATGCCTCCATCTTCTCGGGGCTGGGCGTCAAGGTCGACCTGATCAACAACCGCGACCGGCTGCTCTCCTTCCTCGACGATGAAATTTCCGATGCGCTTTCCTACCATCTGCGCAAGCATGGTGTGCTCATCCGCCACAACGAAGAGTACGAGCGTGTCGAAGGGGACGACTCCGGCGTCGTGGTCTATTTGAAATCGGGCAAGAAGCTGCGCGCCGATGCCTTCCTGTGGGCCAACGGCCGTACCGGCAATACCGACGAGCTGGGCCTCGAGAACATCGGCCTCGAGGCCAACGGGCGCGGTCAGCTGCAGGTCGATGATCATTACCGCACCGCCATTCCGCACATCTATGCCGCCGGTGACGTGATCGGCTGGCCCAGCCTGGCCAGTGCCGCCTACGATCAGGGGCTCAACGCCTGCGACGAGCTGCTCGAACGAGACTATCGCTTCGTCAATGAGGTGCCGACCGGTATCTATACCATCCCCGAGATCAGCTCTTTCGGTCGAACAGAGCGTGAGTTGACCGAGGCCAAGGTGCCCTATGAGGTTGCCCAGGCCTTCTTCAAGGATACTGCACGTGCCCAGATCACCGGTGACACGGTAGGGATGCTGAAGATACTCTTCCATCAGGACACGCTGGAGATCTACGGCATCCACTGCTTTGGTGACCAGGCTTCCGAGATCGTGCATATCGGTCAGGCCGTGATGCAGCAGAAGGGCGAGGCCAACACCCTGAAGTACTTCGTCAACACCACGTTCAACTACCCGACCATGGCGGAAGCGTACCGGGTCGCGGCACAGAACGGGCTCAATCGGGTTTTTTAGCCACGCTCGACCTATATAGCTGATCTTTAAGAAGAACGCCGACCTAAGGTCGGCGTTTTTTGTGGTGCGCCAGGCATGGCGCGCAGCGCCTGACTGGCGCTGTTCCCGAGGGTGGTTCCTCAGGATGACTTGGGGGTGAAAGTCCCCTGCACGCCCGGCAAGGGGAAGTGCTAGCCGACGGCAACTGACGCTGATACCGTCACCCACCCAGAGGGACAGGGGCGGAACCCCGAGTCCCGGCCGGCGGGCGTCGAGACGGTCCCGGCGTCGTCATCGTGGACGAAAGCGGAACCCGCCCCGCTCATGGAGGCCGTGGTAGAGAAGGCCAACATGGCGCGGGCTTACCGTAGGGTGGTCGCCAACAAAGGCGCGCCGGGTGCCGATGGCATGACGGTGGACCAGTTGGCCGACCACCTGAAGCAACACTGGCCGACACTGCGCGAGCGGCTGCTGGCCGGTGAGTACCACCCCAGCCCGATCCGAGCCGTCGCGATTCCCAAGGAGGGCGCCGGGGGTGACCCCGGCCCCTACCCGATCGTCAGGACGCCGCGAAGCGTCTGATTGGCGCTGTCCCCGAGGGTGGTTCCTCAGGATAGCGTGAGCGCGCACTTGAATTCCCAAGGTGTGCTTAGTAAGTGAAACAGCGAAACAAGAGTCTAAACACAAGCACTAGAAATTTAACCCTGAGGTTCACCTGAGATGATGCTCGAATACTTTGCATGACTAGAAAACCGGATGCTCAGTTGCGCGTGGTATTTCCAATGTCATTACACCTCCCTGAAGAAAAATGTAGACAAAGAGTAATCAGTGCTTTACTGGATAGTGTTTTGTGCTGGCCTGAAAGAGTTGTTGGCAAAAACTAATACTGTATGTCTGCTCGATTCTAATGCTCAGTGTTAGTTATGATAAGAATTATAGCTTACCCGAGAAAGCGAGTAGCTAATCTATTTTTTTCGATTCAAGTCAGTAAATATAACGTAAAAAATGAGGTGTGTGTTTGCAGGGCAATTGTAAATAATTGTCTGTGAAGCGTGTCAAAAAGTTAGTTTTTTAAGTTCAATTGTGCCTTTATTGCGACAAGTGGAATTTTGGCAGGGAGCCGGCCATATAACTCCAGGGCGGTAGCGTGGGTAAAGAGGGGTAGTTGGGTTCTAGCTGGACTGAAGCAAGCATATATAGCTTTTACGGTATAACTAAAAAATCGATATGCGAAGGCGTGGGGAAATCGTCATGCTTACTTACAAACAGTCTGGCTGGCTGTTCAGCATTGTCCTGGTGAGTGCTTTATCAGGCTGCGCCTGGGCGCCAGGTGGACATATAAATTCTATAGAACGGTCAGAATCGATAGACGCAAGGGTTATGATATTACCCATAACCCCTCAGTTGGTCATGGATTATCGTCAGCAGGAAGCAGCTGAAATGGCTACCAGTATGACAGCCGAGCTGAGGCATCAATTGGATACCTATGAGTATCGTCTAGGTGCAGGAGATATACTTAATATCATAGTATACGATCATCCAGAGCTAACCATCCCTGCTGGATCAGAAAGAAGCGCAGCTGAGGCCGGACATCGAGTATTGCAGGATGGTACGATTTTCTATCCCTATGTTGGATATATAGACGTTGGAGGAAAAAGTTTAGATGAAGTTCGGCGTGTACTAACACGGCGTCTTTCCACATACATTGCAGATCCCCAAGTCGATATTGGAGTGGCAGTCTTTAATTCTCAAAGAGTGTACGTTAGCGGTGCAGTAGAAAGCCCAGGAACTCTTCCCATAAATACGGTGCCCATGACCCTTACAGATGCTATCAGTCTTTCTGGGGGGCTAACTGAGAATGCAAACTGGCGTAGGGTTAATTTAACCCGTAACGGCCGAGAGCAGCGAGTTTCACTCTATGATATTCTCAATCGTGGTGACCAAAGCCAGAATCTCTTATTGAGACATGGTGATACAATTCATGTCTCAACAAACTCAGATCAACAAGTGTCCGTAATGGGTCAGGTTCTAGTGCCTGGTTTCATCACACTTGGAAATGAAAGCCTCATGTTGTCAGATGCATTGTCACGTGCCGGTGGAATTAACGAAAATACAGCCGAGCCGTCTGGCATATTTATTATACGAGGAAATGATTTAGCATTGAGTAATGCTAACGATCATCTGGCGACTGTATACCAATTGGATATTACTAATGCCAGCAACTTGTACTTGGCGGCAGGGTTCCCACTTCAAGCCCGTGATGTAGTCTATGTAACAACAGCACCCTTGGCTAGATGGAATCGTGTGATCAGTTTGCTGCTGCCTAGCGTCGGGTTGCCCGGTACTGCAGCATCTTCGGTGGATGATGTGCGAAGTTTATGAGGAAGGCGCCGAGATGACTAAGTATCAAGCAAATATACCAATGATGCCTAAGCCCGAAGAAATCGATCTTCGCGACATCTTCGATATGCTAATGGCTCAAAAGTGGAAGATTATAGTTATAACATTACTATTTTGCTTTATGGGCGTCAGCTATGCCTTAACGGCTACACCAATATATCGAACCGACGCGCTTGTACAAGTTGAGCCTAATGGCCCTTCAGTAAATCCTCTACAGGACATTCGCAGCCTGACGAGGGAAGCCACACAGTTTCAATCCGAAATATCAATCTTGCGCTCTCGGCTCGTGCTTGGCCAGACCGTAGATCGTCGTAACCTAGAAATTTTACTTGAGCCTAGGAAAGTACCATTAATAGGTAATTTTTTGTTGCGCAGAGGTATAGAGAGGCCGGATTTCGCCCTCAACTGGCCTTATGTATTTGCTAATGAATATATATCCCTCTCAGAAATCAACGTTGGCTTTGAGTATTTGGGTGAAACTTTTATTTTAAAAGTTATGGATGAGATGAGCTATTCCATTTACCTAAAAGGAAATAGTTTAGGTAAAGGTGAAGTTGGGCAAGTTGAGACGTTTCTAGAGGGCGAGTTAATACTCAATGTTGGCGAATTTCAGGCTGTGCCTGGAGCAGAATTTAAATTCACAAAGTTTAGCCGTATGGTGGCAATAGATATACTAAGACAGCGTTATTCGGTGCATGAAGAGGGAGCGGATTCCGGCATCCTACGCCTGGCAGTGACAGGATCAGACCCCATTGAGGCACGCAATGTTCTAGAAGCAATAACTCATATTTATTTAGAGCAGAATATCCAGCGCCAAAGCGCCGAGGCTGAAAAAAGTCTTGAATTTATCCAGAACCAATTGCCAGATATACATGATAGATTGATAGGTGCAGAAGATTCATTGAACTCCTACAGAAATCAACGTGAGAGTGTCGACTTGACACTAGAAACCCAAGGGCTTTTGGAACGGTTGGTAGAGGTGGATACTCAAGTTAGCGAGCTTGAGTTAAGCCAGGCCGACATATCTCGGCGTTTTACTCCTAGCCATCCTACGTATGCAGCACTGCTAGATAAGCTAGGACGGTTGCAAAATGAAAGAAGGAGGCTCGAGGTTAGAATCGATGCTTTACCGGAGACTCAACAACAGGTGCTTCGGATGGCTAGAGATGTGGAAGTCAACCAACAGGTCTACGTACAGATGCTTAATAAAGCTCAGGAAATGAGCATTGCCAAAGCGAGTACCGTAGGAAACGTCAGAATACTAGATACTGCTGGTATTCACCCCCACCCCATCAAACCACGTAAAGCAATGGTCGTCGGGCTAGCCACGGCACTTGGTCTAATTATTTCTATCAGTATCGTTTTACTGCGAGGCCTATTAAATAGAGGTGTGGAAAATATTCAGCAGTTAGCAGGAATAGGCCTGCCCGCCTATGCTACAGTGCCGCTGTCAGAAGAACAAGTAAAGTTAGCCAGAATGTCAAATACTAAACGCAATCAGCTGGGCTGGGTGCTGGCTTATGCCAATACTACTGATATTGCGATAGAGTCACTAAGAAGTCTGCGCACGAACCTTCATTTTGCAATGCTGGAAGCTCCTAACAATCGCATCATGATCACTGGGCCGAGCCCAGGAATAGGTAAGAGTTTCGTTGCGGTAAATTTAGCTGCTGTCTGCGCGCAAGCCGGCCAACGTATATTGGTGATTGATGCAGACGTGCGTAAGGGACAGATACATAACTTATTTTGCGGGAAGAGAGAGGAGGGATTGTCCGAGCTTATCTCAGGAAAAGTGGATATAGATAAAGCCATAAGATCAACTCATCTGGATGGCCTGGATTATATTGGACGTGGAATAACACCGCCTAATCCATCCGAGCTATTAATGCAGGAAGGTTTTACAAAAACGCTTGAGTTTGCCAGCAAGAGATATGATTTAGTAATAATTGATGTTCCACCAATCATGGCGGTAACAGATGCGGCAATCGTTGGCAAGCAAGTCGGGACGACGCTGATGACTGTGCGCTATGGTGTTAATACACTTGCTGAAATAGATTTAGCAAAACTGCGATTGGAAAGCGCAGGCTGCCTTGTTAAGGGAAGTGTGCTAAATGCCATTGAACGTAGAGCCTCTTCGATATACGGATATTACCACTACTCTTATAGTTAAATGTCCTGTGCTGAGCTATACGATTAGTCGGTCGCTATTTTAATCCTGCACATCAATGACACTGAATAAAGAGAGTTGTGATCATGTCTATACCAATCATTGTAACTGGTGGGGCGGGATTTATTGGATCTGCAGTGATCAGGCTCCTGCTTAGTGATGCCAGGTATCGTGTAGTCAATGTCGACAAATTGACATATGCTGGGAATTTAGAATCTCTCGGCGATAATGTTTTTAACCCAAATTATTGTTTCGAACAAATAGATATTTGTCAACACGATGAGATGTTGAAGTTGTTTAGGCACTACTCTCCTCAAGCCGTCATTCATCTGGCGGCAGAAAGCCATGTGGATAGATCGCTGGAAGGGCCAAGCACCTTTATTCAGACCAATATCATCGGAACCTATCAGCTGCTTGAAGTGGCATACCGTTATTGGGAAAATTTACCTGACCAGACTCAGTCACGCTTTCGCTTTGTACATGTCTCCACGGATGAAGTTTTTGGCGATATAGAAGTTGGTTCACCGCCATGTACAGAGCAGGCTGCTTATGCCCCTAACTCACCCTATTCTGCCAGCAAGGCATGTTCCGACCATCTGGTGAGAGCTTGGTGGCGGAGCTATGGGTTACCCGTCTTGGTTACCCATTGTACGAATAACTACGGGCCCTATCAATTCCCTGAAAAACTGATACCGCTTATGCTTCTCAATGCCCTTGAGGGCAAGCAATTGCCGGTTTACGGTGCGGGTGAGCAAATACGTGACTGGCTCTATGTAGATGATCATGCTCGTGGAATAATGCGTGTTTTTAGTCATGGTAAAGTTGGTGAGAATTATAATATAGGTGGTAACACTCAGCTTGCCAATTTACAGGTGGTGCATCACATTTGTGACTTGCTTGAGATACTTGCTCCCGATAAACCAGCTGGAGTCAATCAGTATCAAGATCTCATTACCCATGTCGCGGATCGCCCTGGACATGACCATCGTTATGCTTTGGATACTAGCAAGATTCGGGAGGAACTCGGCTGGAAGCCACGTGAGAGTTTTTTCAGCGGTATGCGTAAGACTGTTGAATGGTATTTGAACAATGCCGAATGGAGCCGACGTGTGCAGGATGGCTCTTACCAACGTGAGCGGTTAGGTATGGGACATAAGGAGATCGCCTGATGAAAGGCATAATATTGGCCGGAGGGTCGGGTACGCGGTTATATCCAATAACCATGGGGATCTCTAAGCAGTTGCTTCCTGTTTATGATAAGCCGATGATTTATTATCCCCTTTCGGTACTTATGTTGGCTGGTATCCAAGATATACTGGTTATTACCACTCCCGATGAACAGTACTGCTTTCAACGGCTCCTTGGTGACGGTGGGCAGTTTGGTCTGAATATTACCTATGCCACTCAGCCAAGTCCCGATGGCTTGGCCCAAGCATTCATCATTGGCGAGCACTTCATTGGGCAAGAAAGTGTATGCCTGGTCCTTGGTGACAATATATTTTACGGCCAAGGGTTCTCTCCATTACTGCTTGAGGTAGCCAAGCGTAGCCAGGGGGCTACGGTTTTTGGGTATTTGGTGCGAGACCCTGAACGTTTCGGGGTCGTGGAGTTTGACGAAAAGAAGCGCGTGCTTTCCATTGAGGAGAAACCTAAACTCCCTAAGTCGCGCTTCGCTGTGACAGGGCTCTATTTTTATGACAATGATGTTATTGAATTAGCCAAGCGGGTTACTCCTTCTGATCGTGGGGAGCTCGAAATTACTAGTATCAATCAGGCTTATCTGGAACGTGGGGATCTGCATGTTGAGATCTTGGGTCGAGGCTTCGCATGGCTGGATACAGGTACGCACGAGAGTCTTTTAGAGGCATCCCAGTTCGTTGAAACAATAGAGAAACGTCAAGGCTTCAAGATCGCATGTCTTGAGGAAATTGCTTTCAATAACGGATGGCTTAGCGTTAACGATTTGTCGCGGGCGGGTGGTGATCTTTCGAAGAACGGCTATGGAAAATACCTCCTCGACTTGGTCAAAGAAAAATGATCCCTGTTACACGTCCCTATTTGCCGGCGCGAGCCCGTCTTGAACGCTATCTAGATAGCATCTATAACAGCCACTGCCTAACTAATAATGGTCCTTTAACGCAACAGTTAGGGGAACGGCTGGCTGAATATCTAGACGTCGAACATCTATTATTGGTGGGTAACGGTACTCTGGCGCTTCAGATTGCCTACCGCGCTCTGGGCGTGAGTGGTCCAACTGCTGAGGAAGGTTGGAATGCGGTGACCACACCATTCAGTTTCGTCGCGACGACCAGCTCGTTGAAGTGGGATGGGGGTAAACCGGCTTTTGCCGACATTGACCCCGACACCTGGTGTGTGGATGCTCATCGAGTAGTAGAAGCAATTTCACCATGCAGCAGGGCGCTGGTACCTGTGCATGTCTTCGGTAACGCCTGCAATGTCGAACATCTGGAAGCTATAGCGGCAAGAAACGGCCTGCCGGTGATTTACGATGGCGCTCATGCATTCGGCGTACGTTATAAGGGGAAGAGTCTGTTGCGCCGTGGTGACGCCACAACTCTGAGTTTCCATGCCACTAAGATATTCCACTGCATTGAAGGTGGCGCGATTATCTTTCGTTGCCGTGAGGATCTCGAGACAGCAAGACTGATGACACAATTCGGAACCCTCCAACGTGACCGGATCGATGCAGTGGGGATCAATGCCAAGCTCAACGAGTTTCAGGCAGCTATGGGTCTCTGTATATTAGATGAAATTGATACCGTGTTGACGCAACGAGCAGACATTTGGGAGCGATACCGCACGCAGCTCACTGATTGGGTTAGGTTACAAGTCTGGAATCCCAAAGCCACACAAAATCATGCCTACTTCCCCATAGTTTTTGAGAGTGAAGCCGTACTTCTGCAAGTTCTAACCGCACTGGGAGCACGAGGTATTGAAGCACGCCGTTACTTTTATCCTTCTCTTGATGACGTAGCTTGCCTGAGTCCTGCCCAGGTTCACCACAAAGGTAAGCAACAGTCTAATGCACAGTCGCTTGCGTCGCGTATTCTCTGCCTGCCGATCTACCCGGGTCTGACGTCCCAACAGGTGGATGTCATCTGTGAAACCGTCAAGGAAAGTCTGGGCCACGTTGGCATAGCCTTCGGCATGCCTGGCTGCACCAAGGGAGAGGACCAATGTCGCACCAAGCCATCACCAAATTAATAGTTGAAGAACAGACACGTCAGGCTGGCAAGCTAGTTACGGGTGTCGAGCTGGAGCAGTACATCGATAAGCTGCTCACACAAGCAGAGCTCGTCTCGCATTGTGAAGGTCAGTACTGCTTGGGCTTCATCGCCTTCTATTGCAACCGACCCTCAACGGGCTGTGCCTATATTAGCCTTTTCATTGTCGCGCCTGCATGCCGGGAGCGGGGGATCGCGGGAGTTCTCCTTTCACATGTTGACGTCACCGCTAAAACACGAGGTTTCAAAAAAATAGAGCTGGAAGTTAATAGAAATAATAGCCGCGCCATTCATTGGTATGACAAAGCAGGCTTTACTGTCGTTGCGGAGCATGAAAATGCATACCGGATGTCGCGCCCGGTAACATGATGAGTGCAGTGGTTTATTAGGTGACAAGAGAGGGAACGACCATGTTCGATTGCATGAGTATAGAAAAATTTGACCAAGAAATACGTGAAAGGGGCTGGGTTGTCTTCGAGAAGATTTTGCCAGACGAACTTACTCAAAACTTACGAGAGGACAGTCTGAAATGGATTGATGTCTGTAGTAAATATCAAATAAAAAATGGAATCAATACTTCCGGAGACGGAACCGCTCACCAATGTATTGGTGGCAATGACAGTATTGACCGATTCATCGATATGCATCTTTTTCACAAATATATTGCCCGGTACTTTGATGATAAGCCCTATATTTGTAACTGCTGCACTCCCATCGGGGGATTTCCTGGGGCTAATATTTACGTTCATCAGGTGCATCGTGACGTTCGTACATTTATTCCCGGTTATCATCTGCGTCTTAATATGTTGATAATGTGTGATGATTTCACGCTCGAGAACGGGGCAACTTACGTGCTCAGCGGTTCACACAAAACAGAGGGGCGGCCCGATGACGATGTATTCGAGCGTCAACATGAGCGTATTGTCGCACCGGCTGGTTCTGTCAGCCTGTTCAACTCTGCGCTTTGGCATCGAGGCGGCCATAATGCCACTGATCGCAAGCGGGTAGCGCTAACTATCGGCTATGGTCGTCCCTTCGTTAAGCCACAAATGGACTACGCAAGGATGCTGGGGGAAGACTATGGCCGAGGATTGTCTCCATTAACCCGACAAGTCCTCGGCTACAATGCACGAGTGCCGGTCTCGCTTGATGAGTGGTATCGCCCGGTAGCTGAACGCCTTTACCACGCGGATCAGGGCTAAGGCCTGGAGACTGTCAGTATGCAATATTGCCATGAATTCCTCGCCGCTCTATCCAGACGGGCAGGTGGTAGTTACTACCTTTTCGACACCGAACGCTTTCGTAGCAATTTCCTTGGCTTTCGACAGGCACTACGGCGTTACGTGTCATGTGCTGAAGTGGCTTATGCCTTCAAGGCCAACTATATGCCGGCGATCGGTGAGATTCTCCGTGATGAGCATGGTATGGGGGAGGTGGTCTCGCGGTTCGAATATGACGTGGCGAGCCGCTACCTTGACCCGGAGCGCATAATCTTCAATGGGCCGGTCAAGCGCAAGGAAGATCTTCGGTATGCCCTTACCCGAGGTTCTCACGTCAACCTCGATGCCTTCAGCGAGATCGACCAACTGCGGGAACTGGTCGGCGAGGGGGGGGCATGGCGGGTCGGGCTTCGTATTTGCTTCCCTCATGGTGAAGGGACTAGTCGCTTTGGTTTTCACTGTGATAATGGCGAGCTGAACCAAGCGTTGAATGCTTTGGCTAAGCTGCCAGGTGTTGAAGTCAACGGTTTGCACTGCCATTTCTCCACGCGTGATAGACGAGCTGAAGATTTCGCTCTTCGAGTCGAGCGTTTGATGGCGGTCGCCAAGAGACTAGCATGTCGATATTCGATTAAGACAATCAATATCGGCGGAGGGTTTTTCGGTTCTCTGCCGGAGGCATTGAGGCAGGGCTTCAGCGTGCCTATTCCCGATGCTCAAGCCTATGCAGCTGCTATTGGTAAAGCCTTCTCAACCGGTTTGACATCGGAAGAACTAAAGCTGATTGCTGAGCCCGGTATAGCTTTGGTCGGGGATACCATGTCGCTAGTGGCTGAGGTCATCGAAGTGCGTGAACGGTTTGGTTCTCTTCACGCCGTGATTGATACCAGTGTCAACGCTGTAAATCCTACCAACTCACGATTGAAGAGCCCTTGTTTCAGCATCACGAAGTGCCGAAGAAAAAAAAGAGTAAGCCGTTATCGGCTCGTTGGTAATACGTGTATGGAGCATGATGTAATTGATCCTGACTTTACGGGGAGCTTGGCGTCAGGCGACTTCATTATGTTTGCTAATCGTGGTGCATATTCAATTAACTATACGCCAGCTTTCATCACCGCCCCACCCGCAATATTCGATTTGCAAGGCAACCTGCTCAAAGCTGCAGACAACAGCGATAGTATCCTAAGCACTTACCGGACTGACGATTCTCGTGTTGTAACCATCCAAAAGGCATGTCCATGAACGTGTTGCTGAGCTGCGTCGGGAGACGAAATTATCTAGTCGAATATTTTCGTGAAGCTCTTCAGGAGAGGGGGCGAGTTGTAGCGGTCAATTCCGAGGCATTTACTTCTGGTATGGTCGCCGCCGAGCGATCCTATATTGTACCTCCCATTCATAGTGATGCCTATATAGATGAGCTATTGAAAATCTGTCGTATGGAGCGTATCGGCCTCCTTTTGTCGCTATTCGATATCGATCTTCCGGTTATCTCTGCTGCTCGGCAGCGCTTCGCTGATCTCGGCATCGTGGTAGCTGTGAGTGAGCCCTGGGTGGTAGAAATGGCCAATGACAAATGGCATACCAGTCGCTTTCTGGCCAAGAACGCTATCAACGGTCCCCGTACCTATCTGGGGCTCGATATGGCTCTGGTTGCACTGCGGAGAGGCGAAGTCGATTTTCCGTTGATGGTTAAACCACGTTGGGGCATGGGCTCGCTCTCGATTCACCGCGCTGACGATCAACAGTCGTTATGCTTTTTTCATCACCTGACCAGCAAACAGATTGCGGAATCCTACCTAAACGTACTCAGCGGCCACGACCCTTCTCGCTCGATCATTATCCAAGAGATGATTAAAGGCGAAGAGTATGGTGTCGACGTGTTCAATGACCTCGAAGGTGAGCACCTTGCCACTGTGGTCAAGCGAAAACTGGCGATGCGTGCTGGTGAGACTGACAGTGCCGAGACAGTTTCGCACACTGAGGTAGCCGGCGTCGCGGAACAGCTCGGTAAGTTGCTCCGTCACCGTGCCAATCTCGATGTCGACATCATGTTGTCTCACGATGGCGGCTCACCCTGTGTACTTGAATTCAATGCCCGTTTCGGTGGTGGTTACCCATTCACTCACCTCGCTGGGGCGAATTTTCCCCGTGCTCTAATCAGCCTGGCAGAGGGCCGGGCACCAGATGCCGCCTGTCTCACGGCCAAGTTCGGTATCCGGGGTGTCAAGAGCCTCGTCCCGTTGGTGTGCCGTGCTACACCGGTTAACGGTGTGGCCCTATGATTGTGCCACTGCTAAGGCAACTGACCGAAAACTTGAGTCATCGGTTCGGAAGCCGCGATCAACTTCTCAAGATTATAGCTAATACCGGTTGGCTGTTCGGGGATCGCATCCTGCGGATGGGAGTGGGCCTTGTGGTGATGATCGCTATCGCTCGCTACCTTGGTCCTGCCGATTTCGGTCTTTTGAATTACGCCTTGGCGTTTGTCGCTTTGTTTACCGCCATAGGCAGCTTGGGGCTTAACGAAATCGTTACTCGCGAGCTCATCGTCGAGCCCAGCTCGGCGGCTGAGATTCTCGGCACTGCTTTCGTCCTACAGTTAATTTCCGGAATTTTAGCTAGCCTCCTGATTGCCGTGGCAATCGTCTGTGTGCGTGACGACCCCATCGGACGTAGTCTGGTGATTTTGTTAGCCCCGCTTGTGATCGTCAAGTCATCTCAGGCGATAAAAGCTTGGTACGAATCGCGACTTGAATCCAAATATGTGGTGTGGGTCGAAAACGGTGTCTTTCTTATCTTTGCTGTCGTCAATCTTTGTCTCATTCTGCTTCAAGCTCCGTTGCAGGCTTTTGCCTGGGCCCTAATGATTGAGGGAGGGGTAGCGATCATCGGGCTACTGGCGATGTTCGCCTGGCGTGGCGGGGCGCTAGTAGGCTGGCGATTTCGACTGCACCGAGCCGGTCGGTTATTGGCAAATAGCTGGCCGTTAATCCTCTCGGGCTTGGCAATAATGGTGTATATGCGCATCGACCAGATCATGCTGGGGCAGATGATAGGTGACGAGGCTGTCGGTATCTATACCGCTGCCACTCGGATCAGCGAGGTATGGTATTTCATTCCAGTAGCTATCGTCGCGTCCGTCTATCCTGCCCTGATGGAAGGCAACCAATTGGGACGTCGGTACTATTTGAAGCGTCTCCAGACGACGTGCGACTTCATGGTCTTGTTGGCTTTTGCGGTTGCAGTGCCCATGACTATACTTTCTTCCTGGGCAGTGGTTTTGTTGTTCGGTCCGGGATACCATGAGGCAGGGCCGGTGCTTGCGATTCATATCTGGGCGAGTGTTTTTGTCTTCCTTGGTCTCGCCACACATAAGGGCTTTTTAGTCGAAAATCTACAGCGCTTATCGCTTTACCGCACCCTGCTTGGCGCTGTAATAAATGTCTTTCTTAATCTTGTCTTGATTCCTCGATACGGTGTTTTGGGTGCTGCTGTAGCAACGGTTTGTGCCCAAGCGCTGCCATCATTACTGCTCGACATTCTAGATAGCCGTACCCGACATTTTTGGATGATATCCATCAAAGCGCTTTGTTTCGTGAGACATCTTTTACCTTGGGTTGCCATGTGGAAAAGGGAGGCCAAGTGAATATACTTCCAGAAAACTGTGCGCCAGTGCTGATCACTACCTATAGTAGACACCAGCATTTACGTCAGACCATAGAAGCACTGAAGCGCAATGACTTGGCCGAGATGACCGATCTCTACATAGCATCTGATGCCGCCAAGTCACCAACCGATAAAGAGGCGGTCGATACTGTGCGCCGCTATCTTGGATCCATTGACGGCTTCCGTTCGGTTACGCTGATTCAGCGATCGTACAACTTTGGCCATCCTGCCAACCAGGACACGGCCATGGAGCAGATCTATCGTGAGCATGACCGGCTGATCTATCTTGAGGATGACGTTCTGACAGGTCGTGGGTTCCTGCGTTTTATGAACGATGGTTTATCGCTTTACGAAACTGATGATGCCATACAAGCTATCTGCGGTTATCTCTGGCCTCTGTCGATTCCTGAACGCAGTGAACCATTATTGCTTAGTGCCTTCTGTGCATGGGGATTTGCCGTATGGCGTGACAAGAAGGGATTCGCTAGTCACACCCCCGATCTGCACCGGGAGTTCCTCAAAGACCGCACTCTTTATCGTCGCATGAATCATGCTAGCCCACATCTTTTGCCTTTGGTGAGGAGGTGCGCCAATGGGGAGATCGTTGCCGGAGATGTGGAGTGGCATCTTTACTTGCTAAAATATAAAAAATTCGCCCTTTTCCCGCCGCTTTCGCTGGTTCGGAACCTTGGCTTCGATGGCTCCGGTATGCACTGCGCATTCGATGAAAGACTTTCCTGCCAGGTTTATCTAAATACTCGTATCGAAATGCAGCGCTTACCTATATTGGAAGAATCTAGTGAAGCTAGCCGCGCTCTTTACCGCTATTTCGGTGGTCATCGTCGACGTTTGAGAAACTCAATTTTGATGTTGATAAGCCGACTGCTTCCCGCGGCTGTCTATCGAAAACTATACCGAATGGCCAGCGAATTAAGAGTAATCCGCCGAAGAAAGCGCAGTGAGCAACCCTGGCGAACGACATCATGAGGCACCGATTTTCTAGGCCTGATCTAGTAAAGGTTGTGTATGCGTAAAGGCGAATGAAACGTACTAGCTATAGGCAGGGAATGATAATGAAAAAAGCGCTGATTACCGGTATCACAGGGCAGGACGGATCCTATCTAGCCGAATATCTCCTGGAAAAAGGGTACGAGGTTCACGGAATAAAGCGACGAGCATCACAGTTTAACACTCAACGGATCGACCACCTCTACCAGGATCCTCACGACGATAACCAACGGTTGCGCTTGCACTACGGTGATTTGACCGATGCCTCCAATCTGATCCGAATCATGGAAGAAGTTCAGCCGGATGAAGTCTACAACCTCGCTGCACAATCTCACGTGGCGGTCAGCTTCGAGTCCCCTGAATATACCGCCGACGTGGATGCCTTGGGCACACTGAGATTGCTTGAAGCGATCCGTCTGCTGGGCCTCGCGCGGCGGTCTCGCTTCTATCAAGCCTCTACTTCCGAGCTGTATGGTCAGGTTCTGGAAATTCCTCAGCGAGAGAGTACACCTTTCTATCCACGTTCTCCCTATGCCGCCGCTAAGCTCTACGCCTATTGGATTACAGTCAATTATCGCGAAGCCTATGGCCTCTATGCTTGCAACGGCATTCTTTTCAATCATGAATCACCTAGGAGAGGCGAAACCTTCGTCACCCGCAAGATCACTCGTGGCTTGTGTAATATCGCCCAAGGTTTGGATAGGTGCTTATATCTCGGCAATCTTGATGCCCTGCGCGATTGGGGGCACGCCAAGGATTATGTGCGAATGCAATGGATGATGTTACAACAAGACAGCCCTGATGACTATGTGATTGCAACTGGCCATCAGGTCTCGGTGCGCGACTTCGTTCGCATGAGTGCACTCGAATTGGGTATTGAATTGAAATTCGAAGGCTGCGGTGGCGGAGAGGTGGCGATCGTGGTGCACGTGTCAGGAAATAAGGCGCCGGCGGTAATTCCTGGCGACGTAATAGTTCGTGTCGACCCTCGCTATTTTCGTCCCACTGAAGTCGAGACTCTATTGGGAGATCCCAGCAAAGCCAAGCGTCAGCTGGGCTGGGAGCCGGAAATCAGTCTGCAGGTGATGTGCTCAGAAATGGTTGCTGAAGATCTCAAGATCGCCCAGCGTGATTCTTTACTCAAAGGGCATGGCTACAGCATACCGTTCGCCATGGAGGGCTGAGCATGGGTCAGAATAGAATCTCTCGAATCTTTGTAGCCGGCCATCGCGGCATGGTGGGCTCTGCGATAATACGCCACCTGCGGGTACTCGGGCAGTACCAGCTGCTTACGGCTGATCGTAGCGAATTGGATCTGTGCTGCCAGGCGCAGGTGGAGGAGTACTTCCGAGATCACGATATCAATCAGGTCTATTTGGCTGCCGCCAAGGTGGGAGGCATCCAGGCCAATGACCGTTATCCGGCTGATTTCCTCTATCGTAACTTGATGATCGAAGCGAACGTCATCAACGCGGCCTATAATGCAGGAATCGATCGTCTTCTATTTCTTGGTTCCTCATGCATCTATCCGAGAATGGCGGAACAACCAATGCGAGAGGAAGTGCTACTCAATGGACCGCTTGAACCCACTAATGAAGCCTACGCTATTGCCAAGATTGCCGGCATCAAACTATGCGAGAGCTATCAACGTCAGTACGGTTGCGACTTCCGTAGTGTCATGCCTACAAATTTATACGGCCCCGGCGATAACTTCCACCACGAGGACTCTCACGTCATACCAGGGTTGTTGCGGCGGTTTCACGAAGCCCAACAGCTTGGCGCCTCGACGGTTACCGTTTGGGGGAGTGGTACGCCACGCCGCGAGTTTTTGCATGTGGACGATCTGGCTATAGCCAGCGTACACGTCATGAACCTGCAACGAGAGCGTTATGCCACTCAGACCACGCCGAGGCGGTCGCACCTCAACGTCGGCACGGGCCGTGACTGTAGCATACGAGAGCTCGCTGAGCTGATCGCACAGATTACGGGTTTCGCGGGTGAAATGCATTTCGATGCCAGTAAGCCCGATGGTACACCCCGCAAAATGCTTGATGTCTCGCGGCTCCAGGCCTTGGGCTGGCAGCCTCGTATTTCGCTCTCAGAAGGCCTGCACGATACCTACCGTTGGTATCTTTCTCAGCTCAACGCTGACCGAGGCGTCTACAACAGCGGCGCATGTGCCATCCGAGGAGCATGATCATGATCACACCCGTCATTCTTGCTGGGGGCAACGGCTCGCGGCTCTGGCCGCTGTCGCGTCAACTGCGCCCAAAACAGTTCCTGCCCCTAACGGGAAGTTTAAGCATGTTGCAGGAAACTCTGACCCGCTTGATACCGCTCGAGCAACATCCACCTGTGGTGATCTGCAACGACGAGCACCGCTTTCTTGTCGCCGAGCAGTTGCGCCAACTGGACATTGTGCCAGCCTGTATCCTGCTCGAACCGGAAGGACGAAACACCGCTCCGGCCATTGCTTTAGCGGCGCTTCAGCAGTTAGAGCACGACCCGTTAGCACTTCTTTTGGTACTGGCTGCTGATCATCGCATTATTGACGAGACGGCTTTTCATGAGAGCCTGTTGCCGGCCCAGACGCTAGCTCAACAGGGATGCCTTGTAACCTTTGGTGTTGTGCCGACTCATGCCGAAACCGGTTACGGCTATATTCAGCGTGGTGACCCCCAGGGTGACCATGGCTTTTGCGTCAAGCGGTTCGTCGAGAAACCGGATCGAACCACCGCCGAAGATTATCTAGCCACCGGTGATTACTACTGGAACAGCGGGATGTTCCTGTTCCAAGCGAGCCGATACCTCGAGGAGCTCCAGCGCTTCCGGCCAGATATACACGACGCCTGCCGGCGAGCCATGGCTGGTGCCATTCACGACTTGAACTTCATTCGTCTCGACGAGGCGGAGTTTCTCCACTGCCCCGCTGACTCTATCGATTACGCCATTTTAGAGCGTACTGCCAGTGCCAGCGTCGTGCCACTAGCCGCTGGCTGGAGCGACATAGGTTCCTGGTCATCACTGTGGGAGGCATGCCCGCAGGATGCGCAGGGCAATGCCGTACGAGGTGACGTGCTCATACACCAAAGTTATGACCTAATGGTGCACGCCGAGCATCGCCTAGTTGCCACAGTCGGGGTAAAGGATCTGATTGTAGTAGAAACCAAGGACGCGGTTCTTGTAGTTCATCGAGATCGTGTTCAGGAAGTCAAGCAGGTAGCAGAACGTCTAAAGGAAGAAGGGAGACCTGAGTACCGTTGGCATCGTGAGGTTTATCGTCCTTGGGGCGTCTACGACTGTATCGACCGAGGGCAACGCTATCAGGTAAAACATATTACTGTGAAGCCTGGCGCCAAGCTGTCGGTACAGATGCACCATCACCGTGCTGAACATTGGGTGGTGGTATCCGGTACAGCGAAAGTCACTAATGGAGAATCAAGCTATTTAGTCTCTGAAAACGAATCTACCTACATACCTATCGGCCGTGTCCATGCACTGGAAAATCCTGGTGTAATTCCACTTGAAATCATTGAAGTTCAGTCGGGTAGTTATCTTGGTGAGGACGATATCGTGCGGCTCGAGGACCGCTACGGTCGCCAATCATGCTGATCGGAGTTTGGGACGAGAAACGCCGCCCACCTAAAGAAACAAACTAACGAAAAAGGCAGGGAAACCATGGATATTACCGTAACCGATCTGGAGCGACATCGTCGCAATACGCGACTATACGAACGTCTGCTTTTTAGTGTGAGAAGTCAAATACTTATTGGGGTCAGTCTCGGTTTCTGGTTGCAACTGATGATGGGGACAGGGTTAGATGGTTTTTGGTCGAATATGACCCGTGAAAGCATTGGTCTTATTGTCGCTTCTGTTTTGGTCTATTGGTTGTCTATTACCACAGTTTATCGGCTATCCCGGTTTCCCGGTACCAAGGCATACTTATTCATTCTTCCGGCAATAACCTTGAGCTTTGCCATTGCCTTGCTCATATTAAAGATGATTGGATTAGAGCTGACGCGCTCCTCGTTGGCTCTTAGCTACATGACAATTGTGACTTACTGCCTAGTAGAGTATGCTATCGATGTGCGTCTGAGGCGACTTCGCCTAGCCGTTTTGCCCCATGGCCGGGCTCCAGCACTTTGTCAGCACAGCGGAGTCGACTGGCAATTGCTGCAATGCCCAGACTTAGGTCAAGCCAGGGTTGATGGAGTGGTTGCTGACCTTCGCGCGGACTTCCCCGCTGAGTGGAAGCGCTTCCTTGCCAACTGCACCATCCACGGAGTGCCGGTATATCACGCTACCAGCGCCCATGAAATGATCACCGGGCGTGTACCACTTGATTATCTCTACGAGAATGAATACGGGAGCCTCACCCCGCAGGAAGACTATGCACTGATAAAGCGTGGCCTCGACACAATTGCTGTAATAGCGCTGTCGCCGCTTTTACTGCCGGCGATGGTTCTGATTGCATTGGTAATTCGCCTAGATAGTCCAGGCTCTGCGATCTTCACACAGCTTCGGATGGGCTATCACTGTCGACCATTTATTGTTTATAAGTTTCGTAGCATGTATGTAGATAGCGAGGGAAAGGGATTCACCGAGCTAGATTGCGATCCACGTATCACCCGAGTCGGTCGGGTGATTCGAAAGTATCGCCTCGACGAATTGCCTCAGCTATTTAATGTGCTTAGAGGAGAGATGAGCCTGATAGGGCCACGACCAGAATCAATGATGCTTACCGATGTTTATGAACGTGATGTCCCTTTTTTTCATTACAGGCATCTTGTTCGTCCCGGCATTTCCGGTTGGGCCCAAGTGGAGCAGGGGTATGCCGTTGAAAGAGATGGTATGATTCGAAAATTAGAATATGATTTTTATTATATTAAGCACTTCTCTTTCTGGCTCGATGTGTTGATAGTCCTCCGTACGATTAAAATCCTAGTAACTGGATTCGGTGCCCGCTAGCCCTTTGTCGGGTAATTGCAAGTCGTGTGCCCTCGTTAAGAAGGGATGAAAAATGAAGATTCTGTTGGTCCATAATCATTATGGGGAAGAGGCCCCAAGCGGGGAAAACCTTGTCTATAAATTGGAAAGACAGATGCTTGAATCGGCTGGTCATGAGGTCAAGGTGTTTGAGCGATTCAGCGATGAAATACGCTCAAGGGGCCGACTAGGGATGCTTCAAGGTGGGTTGGCAACCCCTTGGAACCCCTTTATGCAGCAGCGAATAAAAAGTATCATCAGTGAATTTAATCCCAATGTAATGCATGTCCACAACACGTTTCCTCTTATTTCTCCTTCCATATTCTCGGCTGCTTCCGGTACGGCGCGAGTTCTAACTCTACATAACTACCGTCTTTTTTGTCCAGCTGCTATTCCAATGCGCCAGGGAAATGTTTGTACGGCTTGTCTGGACAAGAAAAGCGTGCTGCCAGCCTTACGCTACGGCTGCTATCGAAGCAGTAGGTCGGCTACTTTGCCCCTGGCAACCGGAGTGGCACTGCATAGATTGTTAGGAACTTGGCAGCGAAACGTTGAGGCCTTTATTGCTCTTACCGACTTCCAGAGCCGGTGCATGGTGGATGCAGGGTTACCTAGTGAAAGAGTTCATGTAAAGCCAAATTTTTATCCTGGAGTCCCTATGGTCATGCCATGGGAGAAGCGCATCGCTCGAGCTGTATTCGTTGGGCGGATCAGTGAGGAAAAGGGAGTTGCCGATCTTATACAAGCATGGTTGGCTTGGGGTAAAGATGCACCTGAGTTAGTTATTGTCGGTGATGGAGAACTACGTCAGGTCTTGCAGGCGTCGGTCATGGATCTGGGAGCAAATCATATTCGTTTTGTAGGGCAAGTTAGTTCGCGAGCTGCTCAACAATATATCAGGGAGAGCCAGCTCGTAATTATACCGTCGCGTTGGTTTGAAGGGTTCCCTATGGTATTGCGAGAAGCAATCGCACTCGGGACACCGGTATTGGTGTCTCACCTAGGCCCAATGCCTGAGTTAGTGAAGGAGGGTGGCGGGCTAGTGTTCCAAGCGGGAAATCCACAGGATTTGCTTAAAAATATCAAGTCTTTATGGGTGGACAAGTCGCGTCTTGAGAAAATGTCGAAAATCTCGTTAAGAACGTTTGAATTTAAATATACGGAAGAAGTCAACTATCGCTCGCTGATGGAAATCTACCAGCGAGCTATAACGATGTATGATGAATCGTTAATTGCGAGGCGAGAACAATGAAAGAAGTTACCATGGGGTATGCTGTCGATGCTCTTTCCGTTGAGGAGAGTATCGATGAAATTTATTATTTTCTACGTCACGCTCAGCGCTTCGATGTAGGCGGGCGTCACGGGTCGAAAACCTACCAATGCCGATGGTTGGCCTGCCTAAATCCGCACTCTTACGCAGTGGCCAAAAGTGACACGCATTTTGAAATGGCCCTTTCAAACGCTGATTGGCTGGTCGGTGATGGTGTAGGCATCGTAATAGCATCCTGGGTACTGGGCGGTCGGCTTCGTGTGAGAGTAACGGGATCTGATATTTTTTACGGTTTGACCGAGAGATTGGCTAACTCAGGTGGAGCGAGGGTGTTCTTTTTAGGCTCTGCCGAGGATACCCTACAGCTCATCAAAAACAGGATGAACCGAGAATACCCCAATATCGAGGTGGTAGGAACCTATTCACCACCTTATAAGGATTTTTACTCCTCTCATGAAATCGATGAAATCGTGGCGACTGTCAATGCAGCCAGGCCGGATGTGCTCTGGGTTGGGCTGACGGCCCCTAAGCAAGAAAAGCTCATCCAGGCATGTCGAGACAGATGGGATGTCACGTTTGCAGGGGCTATCGGAGCCGTCTTTGACTTCTATGCGGGAAAGGTCCAGCGATCCTCTCGAATATTTCAACGCTGTGGCCTGGAATGGCTACCACGCTTGATTCAGCAACCTCGGAGGCTTTGGAAACGCATGTTAGTGTCAGCTCCAATTTTTCTCTGGGATCTTATCCGGGCTCGTGTGAGTCGCATTGGTTGATACAGTCAGAGCGAAATACACGGCATTTTATGTCGACAGGTGTATCCTCGATGACCTTAAAAAGTATGCTCTGGCTGGTCGTTTTGGCGACCTCCGCCTTAGGATCTATGCCTACTCTGTCGAAATTCGGTGGGGTGAGCTTGAGCGGTGTGATTACTGCTGGCGTAGCATTGTCTGCATTAATAGTTTTCTTGCTTAAGCCTATGCTGTATAAAAATTCAATAAAGGCCATCTTGGCCGTTCTGGCTTTTTGGATATTGAGCTTAGGTAGTTATTTTGGTTTCTATCCGGAAGTTCAGAAAGGTATTCAGAATTATCCCATAGTGTGGGGCGGGATGCTGTTTTTATTACTTTCCTTTTCTAATTCTTATTTTTCCCATAATTCGGTGGCAAGTATTTCAAAATTGCTGATAAGGTTGTGCGGCTGGCTGTATTGTATCACTCTATTGTTTATGTATTTCCATGAGGGAGTGGACCCAGCAGGTGCTTTGGCTGGTATCTTTTTTTTCTGCTTTGCGCTCTCTGAGTTATATCACGGAAAGCAAGGGTCGATTTTTTTGATTGTATGTATTCTTGTAGTCCAGATTTTGATGGGTGCTCGCATAGTTATTATCGCCGAAGTGTTTATTTTTTTCTTTGGGAATATTTTGTTGTATGGATTGAAAGAAAGGCCATATGATTTTATGAGAAAGTCTAGCAGTAAAGTTTTATCGATAATGGCAGTTCTCGTGGGTGTTTTTGTAATAATGCATACGGGTTTTTTGGATAAGAGTATAGCGGGTGGCGACCAAGCTCTCGTAATTGGTGGTGTGCAATTCAATACTTCTGGAAGGATGTACATGTGGGGAGTGGTGCTTGATTCGGCTTTAGCGTCTCCTTGGCTAGGGCATGGCACGCCTGGGCCCGCAATAATGTTAGAGACGCCGCGTTGGTCGCATCCCCATAATGACTATTTGCGTATATTTCATCAATTTGGTGTTCTTGGTTTAATAATTTGGTCTGTGTTTATTTGGCAAGGACTGAAGCATTCTCGGTTTGCAGCAAAATTCTCTCCGGTGCCAGAAGGCAGGCTGCTGTCCAAAGCTGCTTATTTTTCTTTGATTGGTCTTTCGCTCGCAATGATTACTGATAATCCTATCGTATATAGTTATGTGGTGTATCCGATATTTGCATTGCTTGGCGTTGCGTTTTCTTATAGCGCCAACTGTAAATAGAATTATATTTTAATTGTTTGGCAGTCATTTTTCATCCTGTTTGATCTATGTGGGGTCAGCGCCCTGGTCATCTTCGATATGTGTTCAAAAATCAGGATAAATAAAACCTTGAGTAGGAGAGGACTATGGCTGTGCTGATCACGGGGGGGGCGGGTTACATTGGTTCGCATACATTGGTAGAGCTGTTGCAAGAAAACTACGACGTCGTAGTTCTAGATAACTTCGTGAATGGTTCTCGTGAGGCCGTGCGTCGTGCCGTAACTATGATCGGTGGAGAGGTTCGCTTAATTGAAGGAGATGTTCGTGACCGGCAATTGTTGAACCGCCTTTTTGCAGATCATTCCATTTCAACAGTGATTCACTTGGCCGGTTTGAAAGCAGTGGGCGAGAGCGTAAGGCAGCCACTAGATTATTATAGTGTTAATGTACAGGGAAGTTTGGTGCTATGTCAGGCCATGCAGGATGCAGGGGTGCGTGAGCTAGTGTTTAGCTCTTCAGCTACCGTGTACGGAGTTGAAGCACCGGTTCCCTACCGTGAAAGCATGCCGCGAGGCCTTCCTTCCAACCCTTATGGCACGACGAAGGCTATCGTTGAACATATGCTGGAAGATCTTTGCCAGGCCGATCCCAGTTGGTCGGTGGTTTTCCTTCGCTACTTCAACCCGATAGGTGCGCACCCTTCGGGTGAGATTGGGGAGGATCCACGCGGCATACCTAATAACCTCATGCCTTTCATTTCTCAGGTGGCAGCGGGCCACCTATCAGAGCTTTCAATTTTCGGTAATGACTATCCGACTGAAGATGGTACCTGTGTGCGCGATTATATTCATGTCGTCGACTTGGCTATTGGTCATGTCAGCGCTCTGAAGTGCCTGTCTTCCCCCGGTTTATATATTTATAATCTTGGTACAGGCCGAGGGGTTTCGGTGCTGGAGATGGTTGCAGCTTTTGAGTCATTAACTGGAAAGCGAGTGCCGTACCACTTTGCCGCCCGCCGAAGTGGTGATCTCGCAGCTTTCTGGGCCGATGCTGATAAAGCGAATAGAGAATTGGGCTGGCGTGCAAGGCGAAGCCTCACTGATATGCTAAGGGATACCTGGCGTTGGCAGCAGCGACACCCGGCGGGGTATGGTGCCCCCTAAAATGAGACTGTCGCATTAGGCGATACATGCAAGCAGCATGAAATAGAGGAAGTGGTCAATGCCTCTCTTTCGGCTATGCTAAAGGTTGATCGTAGATGTTTTGTAACATTTAAATAGGTGTGGGCTATGTATGATTTTATAAAAGCATTGATAGGTCATTTATTCATGCCGCTACCAATCATGGTGGCGGTTTTTGTTTGTGGCGCAATATTGATTCGCTGGGGGAAAATTGGACTTGGTAATTTTCTTAGTTTACTGGCAATGATAGGTTTGTTACTACTGAGCTGGGGGCCTGTGGCGGATAGGCTGCTAGCGCCCCTTGAGGAACAGTTTGCTCCTTTGGATGCTTTGTCGGTGGATTCGGAAATTCACGGTGTAGTCGTATTAGGTGGTGGGTGGAGTCCATGGCTCAATGCATCTGACGTTGGCCGACTCAACGACAGTTCTGCCATACGCTTGATGGAAGGCATGCGCATTTGGCAACAGCACCCCAACTTGTTGCTGATCGTTTCAGGCACCAGCCGCCGCGAAAGCATCGCCCCTATCGCAGAGGGCTATGCACGTGTCGCCAAGGGTTTTGGTGTTCCAACCGATCAATTGCTGCTACTTGATCGTCCGAGTGACACCCGACAAGAAGCGCAGGCGGTACGCGAGGCTCTGGGAGAAGGCGCGAGAGTAGTGATTGTCACTTCGGCCTCTCACATGCCACGATCAATGCATCACTTCCGCCTAGCCGGCCTCAACCCGCTGGCAGCTCCAACCCACTATCTAGCTGGCCATGACAGCCGAGCCACCCTGGGATACTGGATACCCGCGTCACGCCACTTACGTAAGAGTGAGAGAGCATTGTATGAATGGTTGGGTTGGGTGGCAGCGCAATGGGAGGCACCTTGAGTTCCTAGCCAACGTGAGTCCGATAGAAATCGAAGACATTGCATCATGAGCCGGAAGAACTCGGTCCCTCATGATGCCTCGCCAAACAAGGAGGTGAAGAGAGCTCAAGGTCCTCAATATCCTCGTGCTGCAGCGCTTCCAGCACGGCCTGCTGCAAGAGGGGCAGGTAGGAGTCCTCCAGGTTGCGAGCCGCCGAAAGCAGGGTCAATTTACCCTGGCGCGCATAGCGCATGAGTGGGACGAGGCACTCGGGATGGTCTCGCAGCTCGCCGCGATAGCGTACCGTGAAGACAGCCGTGGAGATCTCGCCCTCATGTAGCTGGCGCCGCAACAATGTCGACGGCGAGGCGCCGCGATACCAGTCCGTCAGGTTGAGGCTCTCGCGGCGCTTGCCGCGGGGCCACAGGCGGTCGACCAGGACCCGGGCACCGTCGGTGGGTTCGCTCGGACTGTAGATTCGTTTGAGTACGATCTCGTAGCTCACACCGTCTCCCTTTGTGCTGTTGGTTTCTCACCTAGTCACCCGATGACAACCTTTCCAGAGCAGCCGTGGCGTGGGCCTGCCAATGACCAGGCAGGGCGGCGGCGCGCTCCAATGCCTGGCGAGCTCCACCGGTGTCGCCCTGGGCCTGAAGTGTCAGGCCCAGATTGAGCCATGCCACGCCCAGGTCGCCTCGCTGCGCCACCGCGGAACGAAAGGCTTCGCCGGCCCCTTCGAGATCCCCTGTGGCATGCCGGGCATTGCCCAGAGCGAAGTACCCCATGCCTGAGTGAGGGAAGCGCTCGACGAAGGCCGCCCAGGCAGGCAGCGTGGTGTCGGCATCCTGCACCTGTTCGAACGCCGCGATGGCCTGCAGGGCACGCTGCTCGCCGATACCGCTTGGCAGTTCGCCGGGCTTCAGGGCCACGAAAGCCCAGCGATCGCTACGGGCCCAGGTGGCATCGAAGCGGCGAAACGACTCGATACGCTCTGCCTCTTCGCCACTGTGCAGAGTCAGCTCCCTGGCATCCAGATCGTAGCCGATGGCCACGGCGTAATGCCACATCGGCCAGGCAGGAAGTGAGAGATTCTGCAGCACGATCACCGGATGACCGGCGGCGATCTCGGTCAGCAGGGTGTCGAACGAGTCGTTGAGCACGAAGGGAATGCGTCCATGACGCCTGACCGTGGCCAGCATCTCGGGCTGTACGCTGCCTTCACGTCCCGGAATGAATACCTGCGGGATGAGTGTCTCCATGGGCACGTCCACGCCATCGTGATTTAGCACCATGGCCAGCGCGGCGGGGCCGCACTGGTACTCGCGCTGGGCGTGGAAGGGCACGTCTTCCACCCAGGCCTGGCGAGGCAGGGTCTGGGCAGTGCTCTCGGCCAGGCGCGGCGTGGCGGCACAGCCGGTCAACAGCAGTAGCCCCAACAGCAGAACGCCCGCAAGGCGGGCGTTCCGAAGGGGCCGATCGATACGGCCTTGCATGGTGACGTTCGTCCTCAGCGGGTGAAGGGGAAGACGTTGGTCAGACCCAGGATGTCGGTAACCAGCAGTACGATGAAGACGACCAGAAGGGCGCCGACGACACCGGCGCCTGCCGGCAGCTGCTCGAGCTGTTCTGCCATTTGATGCGCTTCTTCGTCGGAGAGCGCGGCCACACGAGCGTCGACTTCGGCCAGGTCCACGCCCTGGGCGATGAGCTGCTCCTGCACCTCGGCGCGGGACAGGATCTCATTGATACGCTCGCGGTCGGCATCGGCACGCTCGGCGGAAAGGGCGGCCTGAGTCGAGATGAGTTCGCTGGTGGGCAGCGGGGCGGCCGAGACGGAGACGCTGCCGAGCACCAGGGCCAGAATCAACAGCGGGCTGAGAAAGCGGCGGAGTGTTTTCATGTTCAGTGTTCCTTCTTCTTGGGCTTCCGGCTCTTGAATGATCCACGCTAATCGGGCGCAGTCGTGTTGTTGTGCTCCAGCGATGCTTAATAAGTATAAGCAAAAAGCGCATGCAATTTCATGCCCTTGCATTACATTACGCGACTACCTGAAGAATGTGGCCGCAGCGGGGCACGAGGCGCCCAAGAGTCCCGTCCATGGTGGCATCGACGGCCAACGATTGCCGTCAGCCCACGCGATAGGAGGAGGGCATTTCGGCCAGTAGGCCGCGACCGCCGGCCAGGGTCAGCGCCAGGTCGTGCAGGCTTTCCCACAGCGGTAGCTGAGCGGCGCCCTTGATCGAGAGGTCGAGGCGCTGGGCGAAGAGCAGCAGCTTGTGCAGCCGCTTTCTGGGTAGGCGCGCAATGGCCTGCTGATAGGCGGGGCGGCGTTTATCGAAGATGGCCGGCTTCTGCGCCTTGCAGGCGTGCTCGAAGCTCTGGCCCTGATCGAGGTGTTGGTGCAGCGAGAGCAGGGTACGCAGCTCGCGGGTCAGGGCCCACAGCACGATGGGCGCCTCGATCCCCTCGCCGCGCAGGCCGCGAACGATACGCGAGACGCGCTCGCGTTCGCCCTTGAGGCAGGCATCGGCCAGGGTGAAGACATCGTAGCGGGCGCTGTCCTCCACGCCGCCGGCGATCTGGGGTGGGCCGACACGAGTGCCGGGTGGCAGTAGCAGGGCGAGCTTCTGCAGCTCCTGATCCGCCGCGAGCAGATTGCCTTCGGTGCGGTCACCGAGCAGACGCGCGGCATCCAGGTCGAGGGAGAGGCCATGACGCTCGGCGCGGTCGCGTAGCCAGAAGCCAAGGCGGGAGGCGTCGACCGGCCACACCGGCACGAACAGCCCCAGCTTGTCGAGCGCCTGGAACCAGGCACTCTTCTGCTGACGGAAGTCGAGCTTGCCCATGCTCACGAGCAATACGTTGTCGCGGGTACCCGGCGCATCGGCGTACTCCTTCAGCGCCTTGCTGCCTTCCTGGCCTAGGCTTTGGCTGCCCAGGCGCAGTTCGATCAGCTTGCTCGAGGCGAACAGCGACAGGCTGGCGGCGGCTTCGTGTAGCCGGCCCCAGGCGAAGTTGCCCTCCACGTGCAGCACCTCGCGCTCCTCGATGCCGTGCGCGCGCGCCGCATTGCGTACGGCGTCGCAGGCTTCCATGTGTTGCAGCGGCTCCTCGCCGGCAACGATCACCACCGGGGGCAGTTTCTTGCCCAGCGCCTCCGGCAGCTTGTCGGCAAAGACTTTCATACGCGTGAGGCCATGTCAGCGGGTTTCCAGCGCGCGCAGGCGATCGAACAGGCGGCGCAGGGCCTCGTGACGCAGCTCCTGACGCGCCTCCTCGCGTATATCTTCCTGGGCCAGCAGGTTGTCGTCACTGACGGTGAAACGGGTCGATACCTCCAGGCGCTGCTGGGGAAGGCGATAGGCACCGTCACTGCGCCGCTGAACGGAAAACGGCACCGCAAGCGTCATTTCCCGCTCCTGGGGGCCGCTGTCCAGCACGCTCAGCTGGCGCTCGCCAAAGTTCTCTGGCCCCAGATTGAGCACTAGGGGGGCATTGGCGTGCACACGTGTGCCGAGCGACGAGAGGCGTTCTGTCGTGAGCCGGGCCAGTTCGCTGTCGCTGCCGGCGACGGCAAGCTCGTCTATGGTCAGCTCCGGTGAATCGAAACCGCGCAGGCGAAAGCCGCAGCCCGCCAGGGCCAGGCTGGCACCAGCGGTCACGATCAGGTTGAGAAATCCACGTCGCTGCATGAGCGCTCCCATTCGATCCGTGTCAGCTGACCACGATGTTGACCAGCTTGCCCGGTACCACGATCACCTTGCGTACCGTCTTGCCCTCGGTATGGCGCTGGACGTTCTCTGCGGCGAAGGCTTCGGTCTCGATGGCATCCTTGGGCGCGTCGGCGGCCACTTCGATACGGGCGCGCAGCTTGCCGTTGACCTGTACTACCAGCTCGATGGTGTCGCGCTCGAGGGCCGACTCATCCAACTGCGGCCAGGCAGCGTCGATGGCGGGTTCCGCATGGCCCAGCTCGCGCCACAGCGCATGGCAGGCGTGGGGCGTGATCGGGGCGAGCAGCAGCACACAAGCCTCGATGGCTTCACGAGCCACGGCCAGACCCAAGGGGGACGTATCGTCGAACTTCGAGAGCGCGTTGCTCAGCTCCATCACCGCCGCGATGGCGGTGTTGAAGGTGGTGCGTCGGCCGATGTCGTCGCTGGCCTTCTTGATCGTCTCGTGGGTCTTGCGCCGCAGTTCACGCTGAGCGTCGCTGAGGGCATTGATATCCAGCTTGCCCGGCTCGCCGGCCTCGAGGTGTTCGACGACCAGGCGCCACAGGCGCTTGAGGAAGCGGCTGGCGCCTTCGACCCCGGAGTCGGACCACTCCAGCGACTGCTCGGGCGGTGCGGCGAACATCATGAACAGGCGCACGGTGTCGGCGCCGAAGCGGTCGATCATCGACTGCGGGTCGACACCGTTGTTCTTGGACTTCGACATCTTCTCGATGCCGCCCATCTCCACCGGCTCACCGTCCTTGATCAGCACCGCACTGACCGGGCGACCCTTGTCGTCGCGCTTGACCTCCACGTCGGCGGGGTTGAACCACTCCTTGCCGCCGTTCGGCGTCGTGCGGTAGAAGGTCTCGGCGATCACCATGCCCTGGGTGAGCAGACGCTGGAACGGCTCGTCGACCTTGACCAGGCCCAGGTCGCGCATCAGCTTGGTGAAGAAGCGCGCGTATAACAGGTGCAGGATGGCGTGCTCGATGCCGCCGATGTAGAGATCCACCGGCAGCCAGTAGTCGGCACGCTCGTCGAGCATCGCCTCCTGGTTGTCGGCACAGCAGAAGCGGGCGAAGTACCAGGACGACTCCATGAAGGTGTCGAAGGTATCGGTCTCGCGCACCCAGCCGTCGCCCAGCTCATAGAACTCGGGCATGCGCTTGAGCGGCGAGCCGGAAGCGTCGACGGTGACCTCCATGGGCAGGGCGACGGGCAGCTCCTCGTCGGAGAGCGGCACGGTCTGGCCTTCGGGGCCGTACTTGACTGGAATCGGCGCGCCCCAGTAGCGCTGACGGGCCACGCCCCAGTCGCGCAGACGGTAGTTGGTCTTCACCTCGCCGCGACCCAGCTCGGCGAGCCTGCCGGCGATGGTCTCGAAGGCGGCGTCGAAGTCGAGGCCGTCGAACTCGCCGGAGTTGATCAGCCGGCCATATTCCACGTAGGCGCCTTGCGAGAGATCCGGCGCCTGGCCGCTCTCGTCGGCAATGACCGCCTCGATGGGCAGGCCGTACTTGGTGGCGAACTCCCAGTCGCGCTGGTCGTGGCCGGGAACGGCCATCACCGCCCCGGTGCCGAACTCCATCAGCACGAAGTTGGCCACATAGACGGGCACCTCGCGGCCGGTGAGCGGGTGCACGGCCATATGGCCGGTGGCCATGCCGCGCTTCTCCTTGGTGGCCAGCTCCGCCTCGGAAGTACCGCCCTGGGCGCATTCCTCGCAAAAGGCGGCGAGCTCGGCGTTGCCTTCCGCCGCGGCCTTGGCCAGCGGATGAGCGGCCGCCACCGCCACGTAGGTCACGCCCAGCAGCGTATCGGGACGGGTGGTATAGACCGAAAGCGGCTCGGACGTGCCACCGTCTGCCGTCTTGATGTCGAACGTGAGCTCCACGCCGCGCGACTTGCCGATCCAGTTACGCTGCATGGTCTTGACCTGCTCCGGCCACTCGATCTTGTCGAGATCGGCGAGCAGCTCATCGGCGTAGTCGGTAATGCGCAGGAACCACAGCGGGATCTCCTTGCGCTCCACCAGCGCACCGGAGCGCCAGCCGCGGCCCTCGATGACCTGCTCGTTGGCCAGCACGGTCTGGTCCACCGGGTCCCAGTTGACGGTGGACATCTTCTTGTACACCAGCCCCTTCTCCACCAGCTTGGCGAAGAACCACTGCTCCCAGCGGTAGTAGCTGGTGTCGCAGGTGGCGAACTCGCGGCTCCAGTCGTAGGCAAAACCCAGCGCCTTGAGCTGGTTGCGCATGTAATCGATGTTGTCGTAGGTCCACTTGGCCGGCGGCACCCGGTTCTGGATGGCAGCGTTCTCGGCCGGCATGCCGAAGGCATCCCAGCCCATGGGCTGCATCACGTTCTTGCCCTGCATACGCTGGAAGCGCGAGACCACGTCGCCGATGGTGTAGTTGCGCACGTGCCCCATGTGCAGCTTGCCGCTGGGGTAGGGGAACATCGACAGGCAGTAGAACTTCTCGCGGTTGGCGTCTTCCACCGCCTTGAAGCACTGGTTCCGGTCCCAGAACTGCTGGGCGTCGCGTTCGATTTCAAAGGGCTTGTACTGTGCGTCCATCGGCTTTCGAAATGACCTTAGAGTGTACGGGCACGGCCGCGCCGTGCGGGTGCGCAGAAATTGTCCGGCGTCATTCCCGCTCGGCAGCCGTACGATAAAACGTTGAACTGACGGCGGGATGGCGTCTAAATGGTAACCAAGGATACCCCAGTAGGGCATGCCCGGCCATGCCCGGCCCATGCCGAAACCGGTTCGAGGAGATGACCATGAGCGAACGTCCCGACTCCCATCGCGAACATCGGCTGCGCGAAGGCTACGAGCGTATGCTGTCACGGCTGCGTGAGGGCGCCGACGACCTGACCTGGGAGAACCTGCAGCAAGAGCTGGACGAGGCCGTGGAGTTCGAGGCCGAACTCGAGGAGTTCACCAAGGACGAGCTGGCCCTGCTGCGCGCCTGGGTCGAGCGCGACCTTATCGACATGCGCCGCTACCTGCGGGCTGGCGGGCGTGGCGTAGCCGCCTGGCTGGGTATCGATCTCGACCAGCTCTCGCGCAAGGTGGTGGATTCGCTGTTCTCCATCGCCGACCGCAGCATCGTCGACAACGAGCGGCTCAAGGAGGATCTGGAAGCCGCCCGGGCCGATTACTGCGAGGGCGAGGTGGCAGCCCCCGGGCGCATGGCCTGCGTGCACTGCGATGCGGTGGTCGATCTCGAAGGCGTGACCCGCATCGAGCCCTGTCACCAGTGCGGCCATCGCTACTTCTATCGCGTATCGCAGTGAGACGTCAGAGCCAGGCATCGAGCAGCATGATGGCCCCCACCACCAGCGCGCTGAGCACCAGGGCGTAGCCCAGGTTGAGGCGCATCATGCGATAGCCGCTGACGCCGTAGCGCCCCTGCAGCGACAGGTTGATACCCGACAGCGGCCCCACCGAGGTGCCCACGGCCCAGGAGGCCAGCGCCGTGAAGGCGAACAGGGTCGGTTCGCTGCCGCGCAGATCCAGCATCGAGGCCAGCACCGAGACACCGATGATCGGGTGCAGGCCGGCCACGGCGCTGAGCACGATGGCCAGAAAGCTGATCACGGCCTGAAGCGCGCCAAAATGGGCGAACAGCCGCCACTCGCTGCCGGTGGCGGCGGCCACCAAGGTAGAGAGCCCCAGCGTCAGCAAGCCCGCCGAGAGGAACAGGGCGATCTCGCCGCGCATCGCCGGCAGCCGTGTGAGGGTGTGCTGACGCACCCGGTGCCAGGTCCAGCGCGGCCCGGCGGGCAGATTGCTGGCCAGCGCCACCGCCGGCAGCAGAAAGGTGATGATGCTGACGATGCCGAGCGCAGGCGTCAGCTGGAAATGGAACAGCATCACTAGAGCGGCCATGGCCACCGGCATCAACAGGCTGCGCGGGGAGAGCGAGAAGCCTGCCACTTCGGCCAGATCGAAACGGCGCGACAGCTCGATCGTGGTCAGCGCCCCGCTGATCAGCGCCAGAGGCAGGCCGATGGCCAGTACCCTTGAATACTCCATGCCCGGTGCCAGGGTCATCACCACGCCCATGGAGGCGAAGAAGGGCGACCATAGTGCGGCACTGGAGAGGCCGCGATTGAGCGCCAGCAGCTGAGGTGTGGTCAGCGCAGCGCGCCGGGCCAGACGGTCGCCGATCATGAACACCGTCGACAGATTGAGGATGGTGCCGAGCAGGTGAACGCCGAGCCAGGTGCCCAGGGTACCTCGGCGGCCGGTAATCGGGCGGCCCAGGGGCCGCGACGAGCCGCTGCGGTTTCCGATCAGGCCGATGAAGCTTACGCCGACCAGCATCGCCACCACGTAGGTGTTGCCGCTGGTGACCGCCGGCCAGGCGACCTGCGCACCATAGTGCCAGCGTGAGACGATCAGCAAGCCCAGCCCGATGATGGCCAGCGCCCCGGCCTGCCAGCGGGTACGCCGGGGAATGTCGCGCCACAGCAGCAGCGTGGCCAGCCACAGGGCATAGCCGACTCCATGCGGCAACAGCACGACCCCGGTAAAGGCAAGAATCTGCTGCATCAGCCCAAGCAGGATCAGCACGCCTGCCAGGGCATGGCGCAAGGGCATCGGTGACGAGTCGGGTGGGGACACGATGGCGTGGGCTCCGGCGAGTCGGGATTCTTATCTTCTGATTTATGAGCAGTCTAACAATATCTTCCTATCCCCCGCGACTCGCCGTGTCGCGCGCCTCCTCCAGCAGGGAGAGCATGGCCCGCGCGGCGTTGGAGAGCGTGCGGCTGCGGTGCACCAGATAGCCCAGGGAGCGGTAGATGGTCGGATGCTCCACGTCGAGTTCGTGCAGTTCACCTATCACCATTCTTTCCGGCAGCAGGCTCCAGCCCAGGCCGATGGCTGTCATCATCTTGAGCGTTTCGAGATAGTTGGTGGCCAGCGCCACGGGCAGGGTGAGGCCGGCAGCGGCGAAGCGCGACTC
>NZ_BAEU01000140.1:0-30939 GCF_000246875.1 Halomonas sp. KM-1 | reverse complement strand
GCGACGCCCAGCAGCAGAATGCCGAAGGCGATCTTGACGCCGTTCATCCAGGCGCCGCTGCGCGGCAGTGCCGTGGCGCCGAAGGTGCCGACCAGCAGCAGCGGCACGCCCATGCCGAGGCCGAGCGCCAGCAGGGCGGCGCCTCCCATCATGGCATCGCCGGTGGAGGAGATGAACACCAGAGCGCCGGCCAGCGGTGCCGAGACGCAGGGCGAGACCACCAGCACCGACAGCGAACCAGCACCGGCCAGACCCAGGGGGCCGCTGCGCTGGGCGCGAGCCTGCCAGGCGTCGACGCGTCCCGCCAGGCGTGGCGACAGGCGCAGGTCGAAGGTACCGAACATGGCGAGTGCGAAGAGCGTGAAGAGCAGAGCGAAGACGATCAGCACCGGGGCCGACTGCAGATGCGCCTGCAGGTTGAGACCGGCGCCGAACAGGCCCATCAGCACGCCGACTAGGGCGTAGGTCAGCGACATGCCGGCCACATAGCTGGCGGAAAGGGCGAAGGCGCGTGGCCGTGTCGGGTTCTGTCCGACGATGATCGACGACAGGATCGGCACCATCGGCAGCACGCAGGGGGTGAAGGTCAGGCCCAGCCCGGCGAGGAAGAACAGGCCGAGGACCATGGGCAGGCTGGCCTCGCCGATCAGGCTGCTGAAACGACCGTCCTGGCTTTGCAGAGCGGGCGAAGTGGTAGCAGCCGTGGCGATGGCACTTCCGCCCGAGCCGTCGCCGTTACCGTCACGCCAGCCGACGAAGGCGGCCGGCATGGCGCTGGCGGGCGCCTGGAGTTCGACCCGCTCCGGCGGGTAGCACAGCCCTGCATCGGCGCAGCCCTGAAAGCGTACCGTGATGTCCAGCGGGCCTTCGGCGCTTCCTTGCAGCGGCGCTTCGAAGACCACGCGGTCGTAGAAGACGTAGACGTCGCCGAGAAACTCGTCGCTCTTGAACTCGCCTGCGGGGATCTCCGGCTCGCCGATCTCGAAGGCATCGTCGCGACTCTCGACGCCGAGCTGGTGGCGGTAGAGGTAGTAGCCCTCGGCATTCTCGAAGCCGATATAGAGGGTTTCGCCGTCGTGCCAGGCGCTGGGCTGAAAGGCCTCCATCACCGGCAGGAAGTCGCTCTGGTTGCCGGAAGACGACGAGAACCACTGGGCCTGGGCGACCAGCGGCACCCACAGCAGCAGGGTGCAGATCAGGCGTATGGCGAGATGGCGGTGAGTCAACGCAGAGGTTCCTTATCGAAACGTAGCCGGGTGTTACAAGGACCCGGGCGCGTTACGCCGAGTTCCCGGCGAGCTGATGGCTTCCTTAGAATACCTCAGTCGCCGGCGGGGTTAGAACCTTACGCCTGCGCTCCGATGTCGCAGGAAAACGAACGGGCCGCCCCAATAGGGCGGCCCGTGCGGCAGAGCTGGCTAGGTTCAGGCTTTTTCGTAGGCGGCCACGGCCTTCTCGATGGCCTTGCGGGCGGCATCGGCGCCTTCCCACGACTCCACCTTCACCCACTTGCCTTTCTCGAGATCCTTGTAGTTCTCGAAGAAGTGGGCGATCTGCTGGCGCAGCAGTTCCGGCAGGTCGGCGACTTCCTGAACGTCATCGTACAGGGTGGACAGCTTGGCGTGGGGTACGCACACCAGTTTGGCGTCCTCGCCGGCTTCGTCGGTCATGTTGAGGATGCCGACCGGACGGGCACGGATGATGCTGCCGGCCTGGACCGGGTAGGGAGTGACCACCAGGGCGTCCAGCGGGTCGCCGTCGTCGGCCAGGGTGTGAGGGATGAAGCCGTAGTTGGCCGGGTAGAACATCGGGGTGGCCATGAAGCGATCCACCAGCAGGGCGCCCATCTCCTTGTCGATCTCGTACTTGATCGGAGCGTGGTTGGCAGGGATCTCTATGGCGACATAGACGTCATTGGGGAGGTCCTTGCCGGCGGGAATGTGGTCGAAGTTCATCGTCGCTTCCTTCGTTGGCGAAAAGTTGAGGCCGCAAAATGCGCAGAATTATACGGAGCTGCTGTGAGGATTACCAATGCGACATAGGTGAGAGCCGGCCCGGTTTGGGCTTTGGTTGACAGGTTGTGTCGGCCACAAGCGTGTATGATGGCCGACGTCGGGCGGTTCGGCCAGTCATGTGGAGCGAGCGGTGATCAGCGACGATATCTCTAATGAGCGCGTGTTGTCGGCCAATCGGTTGGCGTTGAGCGTCGGGCAGGCCTTCGTGGCCCCCGACCGGAGACGTCATCGCAGCTCCATGTCGGTGCGCATTCCCGACCAGGCAGCACAGTTTTCCGCCAAAGGGGCGTGCGCCGTGATCAGCGATACCAGTTCGCGCAATGCCATTGCCAAGCAGGCCGGCGACCTCAGCGTGCGCGGCTTTCTGGCGGATTACTTCTCCACACCGGATCACTGGGACGTCAAGACCTCGGCCACCCGCGTGCTGCGTGCGCTCAATGGCTGGTGCTACAGCCAGAGCACCTTCGTCCAGGACGGCAGCTACGTCGCGTCGCTGTCGGCCATGGTCTATCGTGGGCGCGATGCCCATCTGTTCCACATGGGCGATACGCTGATCTTCCGCCTGCGCGGCGCCGAGTTCGAGCAGCTCTCGCGGGACCACATCACCGATCTGGGCGGCTACCGCTATCCGTCGCGTGCCCTCGGGCTCGACGGCAGCATCGACATCGATTATCTGCAGCTGCCGCTGAAGCAGGGCGATATCTTTCTCTTCACCACCCAGGCGGTGCGCGGCACCCTGATGCCGTCCGACTACGTGGGGCTGATTCGCCAGGACGCCAGCGATCTCGACGCCGCCTGCGAGCGGCTGGCGACGGCGGCCCGCGACCGAGCCCAGGAGCGCGGCTACGGTGCCGACCAGTTCTGCTTCCAACTGGTGCGTATCGATCAGCTGCCGGAGGCGGAGCGCGATCACCCCAGCCGCATCTACGGCGACCTGCCGATTCCCCCTGAGCTTGCCCCGGGCGAGCGTATCGATGGTCTGGAAGTGCAGGAAGTGCTCTCGCGCACCGCGCAGTCGCGGGTCTACCGGGTGCGCGATACGCGCACCGAGCGCGAAATGGTGATGAAGGCGCCCAGCCCCGAGCTCTCCAATCGCAATGCCTATCTCGAGCACTTTCTGTTGCAGCAGTGGGTAGTGGAGCGCGTCAAGTCGCCGTTCGTGGCACGGGTCATGGAGTCCTCGCGACCGCGCCGCCATCTCTACTACCTGATGGCCTACGTGGAGGGCATGACGCTCACCGAATGGGTCCGGCGCCACCCGCAGGCCAGTCTGGCCCAGCGTCTCGATATCGCCGTGCAGTTGGGCAAGGCGATCCAGGCGCTGCATCATCGAGAGGTGCTGCATCAGCGCATCCATCCCGACAACGTGCTGATCGATATCCACGGCCAGGTAGTGTTGATGGATTTCAGCGCCTGCCACATGCGCGATCTGGACGGACACCGACGCTCCCGTGAGCTGGCCCGCCAGACCGGCCTGTCCGAGCACAGTGCGCCGGAGTATGCGCTGGACGACGGCGTCGGGCGGCGTAGCGATCAGTACTCGCTGGCTTCGACGGTCTACTGGCTGCTGACCGGGGAGCTGCCCTATACGCTGACGCCGGACCGGCTGCGCAGCCATACCGATCTCGAACAGCTCGACTATCGCAGCGCCAGGCTGTTCAACCCGGAGGTGACACCTCAGCTCGACGATACGCTGCGCCGGGCGCTGGATCCGCAGCGCTCGCTGCGCTTCCGGCGCCTCTCCGAGCTGCTCTATGCACTGCGCCATCATGACGGGCGGGTCAAGCCCAGGCGCCGCGACCCGCGTCGTTTCCTGCGCGACCCAGCCAACTTCTGGCAGGGAGTGGCGGGCATTCTGCTGTTGCTGCTGGTGCTCTCCTGGCTGCTTAAGTGAGGAGGTCGTAACGCAAGAGCCCTGGCGGTTGCCAGGGCTCTTTGCTTGGGTGGGAAGCTGCCTCAGAGCTTGAATTCGGGCAGCTTGCGCTCCACCTTGGCCAGCTTGAGCTTGGCCACCTTGGGCAGGCCGTTCTCGAAAGGCGGGTAGTCCTCGCCCTGGATCAGCGGGGACAGATAGCGGCGGCATGCCTCGGTGATGCCGAAGCCATCCTCACGGATGTACTCGCGCGGCATGAACTTCTCGCGGTTGGCCACCTCGGCCAGCGGGGCAGACTCGATGCGCCACTCGTAGGGGGAGTCGCTGACCCGCTTGATGGCCGGCATCATGGCATTCTTGCCGGCAACGGCAAGCTCCACCGCCTGCTGGCCTACTGCATAGGCCTGCTCCACGTCGGTACGCGAGGCCAGGTGGCGTGCCGCCCGCTGCAGATAATCGGCCACTGCCCAGTGGTACTTGTAGCCGAGATCCTGCTTGACCATGCCGGCCAGCGTAGGCGCCACCCCGCCCAACTGACGGTGACCGAAGGCGTCGGTATTGCCCGAATCGGCGAGGAAGGTGCCATCCTCGTAGCGAGCGCCCTCGGAGACCACGATCACGCAGTAGCCGTACTTCTCCACGCACTCCTCGACCCGCGCCATCACCTTGCTGCGATCGAACGGTACTTCGGGGAAGATCACCAGATGCGGCGGCTCGCCCTCACCTTCGCCGGCCAGCGCGCCGGCGGCGGCGATCCAGCCGGCATGACGGCCCATGACCTCGAGCACGAAGACCTTGGTCGAGGTGGCGCACATGGAGGCGATGTCCAGCGAGGCTTCCAGGGTCGAAGTGGCGATGTACTTGGCCACGCTGCCGAAGCCCGGCGAGTTGTCGGTGATCGGCAGATCGTTGTCCACGGTCTTGGGTACGTGGATGGCGGTCAGCGGGTAGCCCATCTTCTCGGATAGCTGCGAGACCTTGAGACAGGTGTCGGCGCTGTCGCCGCCGCCGTTGTAGAAGAAGTAACGGATGTCGTGGGCCTTGAACACCTCGATCAGGCGTTCGTACTGGGCGCGATGGCTCTCGATGTCCTTGAGCTTGTAGCGGCAGGAGCCGAAGGCGCCGCCGGGGGTGTGGCGCAGGGCGGCGATGGCCTCGTCCGATTCCTGGCTGACGTCGATCAGATCCTCGGTCAGGGCGCCGATGATGCCGTTGTGTCCGGCATAGACCTTGCCGATGCGGTCGGAGTGCAGGCGGCAGGCTTCGATCACGCCGCAGGCGCTGGCGTTGATCACGGCGGTGACACCGCCAGACTGGGCATAGAAGGCGTTATGCTGGGCCATGGGGCGTAGGGGCTCCTGGGAAAAGTCCGTTTCATGCTTGACGACAAGGCGAAGTATTTTAGACGAAAGGCGGCGAGCCTGCACGCTGCTGGAGAGGCGGCGGCGCACCGTGCTAGTCTGCCGGTTCTTCCTGGCAGGCGGCGCCTGCCTGCGTTATGCGGTAATTAAGGTCGGACTCCATGCACGTTCATATTCTCGGTATCTGCGGCACCTTCATGGGCAGCCTGGCGCTGCTCGCACGGGATCTCGGCCATACCGTCACCGGTTCGGACAGCGGCGTCTACCCGCCGATGAGCACGCAACTGGTCGAGGCCGGCATCGAGCTGCGTGAGGGTTACGCCGCGAGCAACCTGGAACCACGGCCGGGTCTGGTGGTGGTGGGCAATGCCCTCTCGCGGGGCAATCCCGAGGTGGAGGCGCTGCTCGATCTCGGCCTGCCTTATACCTCCGGCCCGCAGTGGCTGGCCGAACAGGTGCTGCCGGGGCGGCGGGTCATCGCCGTGGCCGGCACCCACGGCAAGACCACCACGGCAAGCCTGACCGCCTGGCTGTTGGAGTGCGCCGGTCTCGAGCCGGGCTTCCTGATCGGTGGCGTGCCGCGCAATTTCGGTGTGTCGGCACGGCTGGGTGCCCCGGGCGCCCCCTTCGTGGTCGAGGCCGACGAATACGACACGGCCTTCTTCGACAAGCGCTCCAAGTTCGTACACTACCGGCCCGAGATCGCGATTCTGGGCAATCTCGAGTTCGATCATGCAGATATCTTTGCCGATCTGGCCGCCATCGAGCGCCAGTTCCACCACTTGGTTCGCACCGTGCCAAGCCGTGGACGGCTGCTGGTGGCAGATGGCGAGCCGGCGCTCGAGCGCGTGCTGGAGATGGGCAGTTGGACGCCGGTGGAGCGTTTTGGCAGCGATGCCTCGAGCCCCTGGCGCCTGGAGCCGGAACGGGATGACGCTTCGCGCTTCCGCGTTGTGCACCAGCAGGGCGAGGTGAACGAGGACGCTGTGGTCGACTGGGCGCTGACCGGCACCCACAATGCACGCAATGCTCTGGCGGCACTGGCCGCGGCACACGCCTGCGGCGTCGACCTGGCACGCGGCTGTGCCGCTGCCGCTCGCTTCGAGACCCCGCGTCGGCGCCAGGAAGTGCGCGGCGAGGTGGCCGGTATTCAGGTCATCGACGATTTCGCCCATCATCCCACTGCCTTCGCCGCCACCCTCGAAGGGCTGCGCGCCGCCACGCCCCGCGGTCGCCTGCTGGCGGTGATCGAACCGCGCTCCAACACCATGCGTCTGGGTACCCTGCGCGAACGCCTGGCGGCGAGTACGGCCGCGGCCGATCTGGCGTTCTGGTATCAGCCGCCGGGGCTGGACTGGTCGCTCGACCCGGTATTGGCGGCCAGTCCGATACCGGCACGTCTCGAGCAGGACATCGATACCCTGGTAGCGGTGCTGGTGGCCGAGGCGCGCCCGCTGGACCGTATCGTGGTGATGTCCAACGGCGCGTTCGGCGGCATTCACGCCAAGTTGCTGGCGGCGCTGGAGGTGGCGCATGAATGAACCCAATTTCCATCCACCCGTCACGGTAGCGCTCACCGGGGCTTCGGGCGCTCAGTATGGTCTGCGCTTGGTCGAGGCGCTGGTCGCCGCCGGCCACGAGGTGTGGGTGATGGTCTCCAAGGCGGCGCATCTGGTGATCGAGACCGAAACCGATGCCAGCCTGCCGGCACGCCCAGAGCGCCTGGCTCAGGCGCTGAGCGAGCGCAGCGGTGCGGCCGCGGGGCAGATTCGCTGCTTCGGTCGTGAAGACTGGATGGCGCCGGTGGCTTCCGGCTCGGGTGCGCCCTCGGCCATGGTGATCTGCCCCTGCAGTACCGGCACGCTGTCGGCGGTGGCCACGGGGGCCAGCAACAACCTGATCGAGCGCGCCGCCGACGTGGCGCTCAAGGAGCGCCGCCAACTGATCCTGGTGCCGCGGGAAACGCCGCTCTCGGCCATTCACCTGGAGCACATGCTGAACCTGACTCGTCTGGGGGCGGTGATCCTGCCGGCGGCGCCCGGCTTCTACCACCGGCCCGCCACGGTAGACGACCTGGTCGATTTCATCGTGGCGCGCATTCTCAACCAGCTCGGCATCGAGCATCGTCTCATGCCGCGCTGGGGCGAGTGAGCGCGCCGGACATCTCCTAGTCACCCTGACCTGCCAGACTGCCTGCCCAAGGACGAGGCCAAGCCGCATGATCAAACTCTCGTTGCTGTCGGTCTTCGTGCCGACCTTTCTGTTCGTCTCGCTGACGCCGGGTATGTGCATGACCCTGTCGATGGTGCTGGGTATGACGCAGGGCGTGAAGCGCACGCTGTGGATGATGGCCGGTGAGCTGGTCGGCGTGGGTCTGGTGGCGTTGGCGGCCGGGGCCGGCGTGGCGGCCTTGATGCTGCGTCAGCCGGAGCTGTTCGCCCTGTTCAAGTGGGTGGGTGGCGCCTATCTCGGCTATCTGGGGGTGATGATGTGGCGCTCCCGTGGGCGCATGGCAATCCCGCTGGAGAATGTCGAGCTACCGAGAGCCTCGCGGGGCCAGCTGGCGCTGCAGGGCTTCATCACCGCGGTGGCCAATCCCAAGGGGTGGGCCTTCTTCGTTGCGCTGCTGCCGCCGTTTCTCGATGCCTCGCGCTCGCTCGGCGGCCAACTGGCCATCTTGATCGCGATAATTCTGCTCATCGAATTTCTCTGCCTGCTGCTCTATGCCGCCGGCGGCAAGGGGCTGCGGCGGGTGCTCGGCGAGAGTGGCAACGTCCGCCTGCTCAACCGCATTGCCGGCACGCTGATGGTCGGCGTGGGGATCTGGCTGGCCCTGGGCTGAGGATTGGTGTCAGCCAATTCGGCATCATACCGGCGGCAGCAGGGCAACTCGGGCGGCGACGAGAGTCAGCGAGGCTACGGTGAGTGCCAGCCAGGGGCAGGGCGCGAGTGAGGGACGGGGCTTGCGCTGCCAGGCCAACCGCACCAGGGCGCACACCACCAGTCCCAGCAGACCGCCGCCGATGAGGTCCGACAGCCAGTGCACGCCGATCACCAGGCGTGACAGCGCCATGGGCAAGGCCAGGGCGATCGCCGTCCAGTAGACCCAGAAGCGGCGCTGCGAAGGCAGCTCCTGGGCGAGGAAGGCAGCTGCCAGACCGTACAGCACCACGGCTGACGAGGCATGTGCGCTGGGGTAGGCCAGCGAGCCGGTGAGGTAGTCCGGCGTGTCCGGGCGTGGCCGTCCGATCAACGCCTTGCCCAGTGTATTGAGCAGGGCAATGGCGCCGAGCCCGGCACCGATGTGGGCGAAAGCGGAAAAATGACGACGCAGAAGCAGCCACACGCCCCAGGGCAGCACCAGCGCCAGTATGCCGTACATGTCGCCGATACGCGCCAGTAACTGGCCGGCCTCGGGCAGCATCGGCACCACCAGGGTGTCGAAGAAGGCATGTACCTGCAGGTCGATGGTAAAGGGACCGCGCTGGCGGATGACGGCGATGGTCAGTCCGGACAGCCCGCCCAGCGAGAAGACCAGCAGCAGCCAACTGGCCAGAGGCACCTCGCCGCGGCGCCAGCTGCGCTTGAGCCAGGCTCGGCGCAGCAAGGGGCGGCGCCGGGCGCCGTGGGCCAGCAGTCGGTAGACGCGACCCGAGCGGCTGACCTGATGGCGCAGCCACGAGAAGGCCACCGTCAGCACCACGACGATGATCGCTAGAACGATCAGCAGCGCTTCCAGCCCTGCCGGTAGCGTGAGCAGTTGCTGCCAGGTCTGCCCCAGCAGATAGCCGGGCAGGACGTAGGCCGGTGCCCATAGCGCCGCCGAGGCAAGGTTGGCCCAGAGAAAGGCGCGCGGCGACATGTGCAGCATGCCGGCGATGAGCGGTATCACAGGGCGCACCGGGCCCACGAAGCGGCCGAAGAAGACCGACAGGCTGCCATAGCGTTGAAAGAAGCGGGCACCCCGCGCTAGCCACTCGGGATGGCGTGACAGCGGCCACAGCCGGGTGACTCGCTCGCGTTGGCTGTAGCCCAGGGCGAAGCTGATGCCGTCGCCGAGGACGGCACCGATGAAGGCAGCCAGCAACAGGGAGGTCAAGGCCATGTCCTGATGGCCGGCCAAGGATGCCGCGGCGGTGATCAACACCACGCCGGGCAACAGCAGGCCGACCAGGGCAAGAGACTCGAGCAGGGCGATGGCTCCCACGATGAACAGCAGCATCTCGGGGGAGGGGGCAAGCTGTTGCAGGGTCTCTGTCAGGCTCAAACAGCACTCCTTGTGGGTATGTCGTGGCGCGGGGCGCCTTCAAGTCTCGCTGAGCTTGCGTGTAAGCTCCAGCAGGCGCTGCTCGAAACGCGGCCAGCTCTCGCCGGGCAGGCGCTGGCAGTGCGCGATGGGCGCTCGCAGGGTACCGGTATCCACCAGCACCGTCGACTCGAGCGCCTGTTCGATGCGCTGCTGTACCATCTGTGCGCCGCTCTGGCTGGTATCGGGCAGTACCAGCCAGAAGGTGGACGTGCCCTGCCGCCCCAGGAAGTCGTGCCGCCGCGAGCAGCGGTGCACGGCGAGACACAGAGCGTCGAGCAGGGCCTGGCGTGCCCGGCTGCCGAACTGTTCGCTGGCCATTTCCAGTTGGGGTAGGTGCAGAGCCAGGACGGCCAAGGGCTGGCCGAGGAACTGAGTACGTTGATATTCACTGCCGAGCAGTTCGTGCATGGCCTCCCGCGCCAGGGCATTGCAATGGCGGTCGCGAGGGTTGGTGGCTTCCAGCAGGGCCTGCTGGCGGCGTTGCTCCCAGGGTACCAGGGCAACGACCAGAGTCATGGCCACATAGCCGAGAGCGAAATGCAGGTCCAGCGCGGTGTCGCTCAAGAACAGCCACACGGGGGCCAGGAACAGATTCAGCAGCATGGCGGAAGCCAGCGGCAGCAACAGGACCGTGAGCAGCGGCGCGAGGCCGATCCACATGATGCCTGCCTCTTCCAGCCAGGGCAGTTCCAGGGCCAGCATCGAATAGCCGACGAGGAGTGCCAGATAGGCCGGCAGACGAGCCTGGTTGGGGCGGGCCACGTGCAGCAGGCAGGCGACCAGCATGACCAGCGCCAGGGCTGCCGGCAGCAGGATGCGGCTGTAGTCGCCCATCAGATAGCGCCAGGCGGCATAGCACCCCAGCAAGAGCGCAGAAAAGGCATACGCCACGATGAGTCTGCCCGCGGCGTTGCGGCTATCGTCATCCATCCGGTCGCTCCGTCTGGGGCTGGGGGGCGCGATGCGTGAAGTGCCGCGTCAGGTCGTCGAGAGTCGAGACCTGGTTCAGCGGTACGAAGCGTATCTCGGCATTGGGGCGAAGCCCCTTGAGCAACGTCTGACGCCGGGCTTGGGCCTGGTCGTCGTTGCGGCTGAGCAGCAGCGTCGCCAAGGTGCGATGGTCGAGCCGATAACAGTTCTCGAAATCGTGGGTCAGGCGACACAGCTCCTGGGCCAAGGGCCAGAACTTGCCGCGTGGCATGCGCAGCAGCATCAGCTCTCCGTGTACGCCCTCCCGCCGGCAGCGGGCGCGCTCGCGGCGCAGGTCGGCGGAGAGCTGCTGGCTACTCCAGAGCGGCAGGCCCGGCACCAGGCGCATGCGCTGACGCGAACCGGCACGCGACGGTAACAAATAGCGATTGCGGGCCAGTCCGAGCAGCATCAACGGTAGCAGTACCAGGCCGGAGAACAGCGTCTGCTCGATGCCCAGCAGGTCTGCCAGGCGCCACCAGGTGAGCCCGGCCAGGGCGCAGCTCAGCGCCAGCACCCAGCCGGGCTGGGGTAGCATCAGCAGAGCGGGCCACACCCATAGCCACAGCGCGTGACGCTCAGGTTCCACGAGCAGCAGGCCGGCCAACAGCATGCTGGGTAACAACTGCCAGGGGACGGTGGGGGGGCGCCGGTAGCTGAGTTCGAGCAGACTGGCCGTCACCATCAGCCAGACGCTGGCCAACACCAGCAGCAGAGCGCTGGAGAGCGGTTCGGCGAGGTAAGCCAGCAGGATCAGTAGCAGCGCCGCGGCCCACAGGTTCAGGCGCATCAGCCCGACTTTGTACTTGCTCTGCATGGTGCCTTACTATGGGGTTCAACGTGGTATCGCGCCAGTATAACGTTCGCAGCGCCGTGTGGCGCTCTGCCAGGAGAACTTCGTTCCGCATGACCGCTCACGCCTCCCAAAACGAAACCAGTGCCACCCAGATCGACGATGTCGTGGCCTACATGGCTGGCCTCGGGCAGGCGGCACGTGCCGCTGCCACTCAGATGCGTCGCGCCGTGACCGGCGACAAGAATCGCGCCCTGCTGGCCATGGCCGAGCACCTTCAGCGTCGCCGCGGTGAGATACTGGAGGCCAACGCCGCCGATCTGGCCCGTGGCCGTGACAACGGCCTCGAGGCGGCCTTGCTCGATCGTCTGGCGCTCAACGATGCGCGTATCGATGCCATGATCGAAGGCCTCGAGCAGGTGGCGGCACTGCCCGACCCCGTGGGCGAAATCGAGGGGTTGCGCTACCGGCCCAGCGGTATTCAGGTGGGCCAGATGCGGGTGCCGCTCGGGGTGATCGGCATCATCTACGAGTCGCGGCCCAACGTGACCATGGAGGCCGCCAGCCTGTGCCTGAAGTCGGGCAATGCCAGCATCCTGCGCGGCGGCTCCGAGGCGCGGGATTCCAATGCCGCCATCGCCGCCTGCATTCGCGCCGGGCTGCGCGAGGCCGGGCTGCCCGAGGACGCGGTGCAGGTAGTGGCCACCACTGACCGTGCCGCGGTGGGGCAGCTGATCGCCATGCCGGAGTATGTCGACGTAATCATCCCGCGGGGTGGCAAGTCCCTGATCGAGCGCATCTCTCGAGAGGCGCGGGTGCCGGTGATCAAGCACCTGGACGGTGTCTGCCATGTCTATATCGATGCCACGGCGGATCCCGAGAAGGCGCTGGCGATCGCCGTCAACGCCAAGACGCATCGCTACGGCACCTGCAACACCATGGAGACCCTGCTCGTCGATGCGCCGGTGGCCGAGGAACTGCTGCCACGCCTGGCGCAAGCCTATGCCGTGTACGAGGTCGAGCTGCGCGGCTGTGAGCGAAGCCGGGCCATTCTCGACGGTATCGCTGCCGCAAGCGAAGAAGACTGGTACGCCGAATATCTGGCCCCGGTACTGGCGGTGCGGGTGGTCGATGGCATGGAAGCTGCCATCGAGCACATCGAGCGCTATGGCTCGCACCACACCGATGCCATCGTGACCCAAGACTACGGGCTGGCGCGCCGCTTCATGGCCGAGGTCGATTCGAGCTCGGTGATGGTCAATGCATCGACCCGTTTTGCCGATGGCTTCGAGTACGGCCTGGGTGCGGAGATCGGCATCTCCACCGACAAGCTTCATGCGCGCGGTCCGGTTGGGCTCGAAGGGTTGACCACGCGCAAGTACGTTGTGCTGGGCGACGGCCAGGTACGACAGTGACGGCGCAGAGCGGCGCCTTGCCTTCGCAGCAGGCCGTGAGGCCGCTCGAGCCGCCGCGCGTGGCCATGTTCGGCGGCACCTTCGATCCCGTGCACCTGGGACACCTGCGCAGCGCCGTGGAGCTGCACGAGGCGCTGGCGCTCGATCGGGTGCACATGGTGCCGGCGTGCATGCCGCCGTTGCGCGACAGGCCCCAGGTGGCGCCGCAGGAGCGCTTGAACCTGCTTAGGCTAGGAATAGGCGATACGCCGGGGCTGGTGGCCGATGGGCGAGAACTCGAGCGTGACGGCCCGTCGTACAGCGTCGATACCCTGGCCGGGCTGCGCGACGAGTACGGTCGCGAGGCGCGCCTGATCATGGCGCTGGGCCATGATGCCTTTCTGCGCCTGGCCGACTGGCACGAGCCACAGCGGCTGTTCGAGCTGGCTCACCTGGTCGTCATCGACCGCCCCGACCATGCCGCACCGCTTTCTTCCGCGCTTACCGAACTGATCGCCGGACGTGAGGTCGATAGACCCGAGCTTCTCATGCGGCGTGCTGCGGGTGGTTTATTGCGCCTGGCATTGCCCACGCGCATGGCGCTTTCGGCAACGGCGATACGCCAGCGTCTGGCGGAGGGGCGCAGCGTGCGTTACCTGCTGCCGGAAGCGGTGGAGAGAAGAATCGACGCCGCCTCGTTGTATCGTCACTCTTGAACGCTGCCAGCAGCTGCCCAAGACGCTACAATGGCGGCGTCCAAGACTTCCCGTTGATGAGGGGCTATGCATAACGAATCGCTCAAGACACTGGTAGTAGATGCACTGGAGGATCTCAAAGCCAAGGATGTCGCACTGCTCGATGTCTCCCGGCTGACCAGTGTCACCGACCTGATGGTAGTGGCCAGCGGTACCTCCACCCGTCATGTGACGGCGCTGGCCGACCATGTGGTCGAACGGGCCAAGGCAAGCGGCATTCAGCCCCTGGGGGTAGAGGGGCAGGCCGGCTCCGACTGGGTGCTGGTCGATCTTGGCGATCTCGTGGTGCATGTCATGCTGCCCGATACTCGTCAACTCTATGACCTGGAGCGGCTGTGGGCCGACCTGCCGAGCGATGGCGAGCATCAGGAGCAGGGCGGCACATGAGGATCCGCCTGTTGGCGGTCGGCACCCGCATGCCTGGTTGGGTCAACGAAGGGGTGGAGGAGTATCGCAAGCGCCTGCCGCGCGACTTCGCTCTGGAGATCGAAGAGATCGCTCCTGGACAGCGTGGCAAGAATGCCGATACGGCCAGGGCCGTGGCGTCGGAAGCCAAGCGCATACGGGAGCGGCTGCGGGGCGATGAATTCGTCGTGGCACTGGAAGTCGGCGGGCGAGCCTGGAGCACAGAGCGTCTGGCCCAGGAGGCCGAGAGCTGGCGGCTCGAAGGGCGTGAGGTGGTGCTTCTGGTGGGTGGGCCGGATGGCCTGGCCCCTGAGCTCTCCGCGGCCGCCGATCGCCGCTGGTCGCTGTCGGCGCTGACGCTGCCGCATCCACTGGTCAGGGTGATTCTGGCCGAACAGCTCTATCGCGCCTGGACCCTGCTGGTGGGGCATCCCTACCACCGCTGAACGGCGCCTTACCGAAACTGAGTGAGATCTATTGTCGGCATGCGCGACCGCCGTGACACCCTCAAGAATCCCGAGCAGGAGCTGCGCATCTTTCGCGTACGCGCCCTGCTCGCCGTATTGACGATCCTGATCCTGACCGGGTTGCTGTCGGGACGGCTCGTCTATTTGCAAGTGGTCCAGCACGAGGTCTACACGACGCGTTCCGAGAAGAACCGCGTGCGGGTGGAGCCGCTGCCGCCCACCCGCGGCTTGATCTTCGACCGCAACGGCATGCTGCTGGCCGAGAATCGTCCGACCTACAACCTGACGTTGATACGTGAGAGGGCCGAAAACCTCGATGCCACTCTGGACCGGCTCGAGGAGCTGCTGGAGCTGACGCCGGAAGAGGCGGAAGGATTTCGCATTCGCGCCCGGCAGCCGCAGCGACCGTTCCAGCCCGCGCTGCTGATGAGCGATCTCGACGAGGTCCAGATCGCCCGGCTGGCAGTGAACCGGCACCGCTTGCCTGGGGTCGAGGTGGAAGCCCAACTGCTGCGCTTCTATCCCGATGCGAACATCATGGCCCATGCGATCGGCTATGTCGGTCGCATCAATGCCGAAGAGGTCAAGACGCTCGATCCTGGGCGCTATGCGGGTACTCACTTCATCGGCAAGACCGGTGTGGAGCGCTTTTACGAAGACGTGCTGCACGGACAGGCCGGCCTGCGCCAGGTGGAGACCAATGCGCGTGGCCGTGTGTTGCGTGAACTCGGTCGTACCGATCCCGTGCCGGGCCAGAACCTGACGCTGACCCTCGACCGCGATCTGCAAAATCTCGCTTATGAGCTGCTCGATGGCCGACGCGGTTCCATTGTGGCCATCGTTCCCGCTACCGGGGAGATACTGGCCATGGTGTCGGCGCCCGGCTTCGACAGTAACCAGTTCGTCACCGGTATCGACTTCGCCTCCTATCGAGCGTTGCAGGAGAACATCGATCTGCCGCTGTTCAACCGGGCCATTCGCGGGCAGTATCCACCCGGTTCCACGATCAAGCCTTTCCTTGCCCTGGCGGGCCTGGTGGAGGGGGTGATCACGCCCGATCGTGTCATCAACGACCCCGGCTTCTACCAGTTGCCCAACGACAGCCGGCGCTATCGCAACTGGCTGCGCTGGGGTCACGGACGGGTGGACATGGAGCGTTCCATCGCCGTCTCCAACAACACCTATTACTACTCGCTGGCCCATGAGATGGGCATCGACCGCCTGCATGAGCAGATGAGCGCTTTCGGTTTCGGTCAGCGCGTCGGTCACGATGTGTTCGGCGAGAGCGGGGCGCTGATGCCGTCGCGCGACTGGAAGCGGGCGCGCTTCAATCAGCCCTGGTTTCCCGGCGAGACGCTGTCGGTGGGCATCGGCCAGGGCTACTGGCAGGTCACGCCGCTGCAGCTGGCAACCGCCACGGCGGTGCTCGCCAACCGTGGTCAGTGGGTCAAGCCGCGCCTGGCGAGCCGGATCGGCGACGAGCCGGTGCCCGTGGAGCTACCCGATACGCCCAACGATATCGCGGTGCAGAGTGATGTCTGGTGGGACCGTGTCTTCTCCGGCATGGAGAAAGTGCTGACCGGCAGCGAAGGCACGGCGCGTCGGACCGGCGTGGGCCTGAAGTACCGCATGGCCGGCAAGTCGGGCACCGCGCAGGTGTTCTCGTTGGGTCAGGACCAGCGTTACAACGCCGAAGAGCTGGCCGAACGGCTGCGCGATCACGCCCTGTTCATGGCCTTTGCCCCCTTGGAGGATCCACAGATCGCCGTTTCCGTGATCGTGGAGAATGCCGGTGGTGGCAGTACCCATGCTGCCCATCTGGCACGGGCGATGACCGATGCCTGGCTGCTGGAGGAGGAGGCGCCCGATGCAGAGGAGATCCGCGAGACGATGGAAAACGATGACAGCAGCGTGGCGGGGAACTGAGCGATGTTCGGCTTGATGAGTGGGCTGCGCGCCCGGCCGGTGCGGGCGCCGGAAAGCGGTATTTCGCGGCGCAAGAGCATTTGGGAGCGCACGCATCTCGATCCCTGGCTGCTGCTGTTGCTGGTGATACTGCTGACGGTCGGGCTGGGCGTGCTCTACAGTGCCAGCGGCCAGCGCATCGAAGTGGTGATGGCCCAGGCGTCGCGTTTCGTGGTGGCGTTCGTGATCATGCTGGTGCTAGCCCAGTTGCCGCCGGCCACCCTGATGCGCTGGGCGCTGCTGCTCTATGGCGTCGGACTGCTGATGTTGGTCGCCGTCGAACTGGTGGGCGATGTCGGTATGGGGGCGCAGCGCTGGCTGGTGATTCCCGGCGTGATCCGCTTTCAACCTTCCGAGTTGATGAAGCTGGCAATGCCGCTGATGCTGGCCGCTTGGCTGAGTCGGCGTGAGTTGCCGCCACGTTGGAAGGATCTTTTGGTGTGCGCGGTATTGCTGGGTTTGCCCGTGCTGCTGATCGCCCGGCAGCCGGACCTGGGTACCTCGCTGCTGGTGGCCTGTGCCGGCGTGTTCGTGGTGCTGCTGGCCGGGCTCTCCTGGCGCTTCATCCTCTTTCTTTCCGTTGCCGCGGCGGCGGCACTGCCCTTGCTGTGGGTGAATCTCCACAATTACCAGCGCCAACGGGTGCTGACCTTCCTCAACCCGGAGAGCGATCCGCTGGGCGCCGGCTGGAACATCATTCAGTCGACCACGGCCATCGGCAGCGGCGGCCTGTGGGGCAAGGGCTGGCTCCAGGGCACCCAGTCGCAGCTCGAATTCCTGCCCGAGCGTCACACCGATTTCATCGTGGCGGTGCTTGGCGAGGAGTTCGGCCTGGTCGGCATGCTGCTCATCCTGTTTCTCTATCTGCTGATCGTCCTGCGCGGGCTGTGGCTGGCCATGGCGTCGCACGATACTTTCGGTCGGTTGTTGGGAGGCAGCATCATCCTGACCTTCTTCATTTACGTATTCGTCAATGTCGGTATGGTCAGCGGCATTCTTCCGGTGGTCGGCGTTCCGCTGCCACTGGTGAGCTACGGCGGCACCTCCAGCGTGACCTTGCTGGCGGGATTCGGTATTCTCATGTCGATTCACGGACACCGTCGTCTGTTGCCGCGTTAACGGTGGTGGCGCGGGTTCGAGCGACAATGCCCCGGTCAGGGAGTGGCAGAAGCATGACGCCTGAGTGCAAGTGGAAAGGGTGGAAAGGACCTCGAATTGCCGCTGTAACGGCAACGGTTCTGGGATTGATGGTACCGTCTCTTCAGGCGGCGGATTTCACCCCTGCCCAGCACGAGGGGGCAAGGCAACTGGTGGAAGAGTTGGCCGAGCGCGGCATCGAACGCGATTGGCTCGAGACGGCGCTGCAACAGGCCGTCTTCCAGCAGGGCGTACTCGATGCCATGGAGGGGGCAGCCGAGCGGCGGTTGCGCTGGGATGAGTATCGCGAGATTTTCCTGCAGCCGGAGCGCATCGCGCGTGGCGTTGACTTCATCGAAGCCCACGAGGATGCATTCGAGCGCGCCTATGCCGAATACGGTGTGCCGCCGGAGGTGATCGCGGCCATCATCGGCGTCGAAACCAGCTATGGCCGCTTCACCGGTCGTCACCGCGTCATCGACTCGCTCTCGACGCTGGCCTTCCATCATCCGGTGCGCGGTAATTTCTTCCGTGGCGAGCTGGCCGCCTTTCTCGAGATCACCCACGAGCAGGAGGTGGACCCCGGCAGTCTCAAGGGTTCCTACGCCGGCGCCATGGGCTATCCGCAGTTCATTCCGACCAGCTACCGCGCCTACGCGGTCGATTTCGACGGCGACGGCCAGCGCAACCTGTGGACCAATCCCGTCGATGCCATCGGCAGCGTGGGCAACTACTTCGCCGAGCATGGCTGGCGCCCCGGCGAGCTGATCTACGTTGAAGCTCAGGGGCCGTCCGATGAGCCGCCTTCCGGTATCGATTTCAACCGCACTCAGCGGCCCTACGTCGAAGTGAGTGAGCTGGAGCAGGCGGGCGTCGCTGCCAAGGGCGAGCTCGATGGTGAGCAGCGGGTGATCCCGCTGGCGCTGGAAGTGGATGAGTCGAGCTGGCGCTATCGGCTCGGTCATGAGAATTTCTACGTCATTACCCGCTACAACCACAGCCATCTTTACGCCATGGCCGTGACCGAGCTAGCCGAAGAGATTGCCGCCATGCGCGAGCTCGGCCCTCTGCCGCAGAATGGATCCGTCGAACGAGGGGAATCGCCATGAAAGCGCTGCCGATCGTGCTTGCCGTTACTGCCCTGTTGGCGGGCTGTGCGAGCAGCGGGCCGACGACCTCGCCTCAGCGTGACAGTGCCGATGGAAAGCCCGCTCCGGCATCTTCCAGCGGTGGCGGTCGCTACGCCATGAACAGCGATGCCTATCCGGAGAATCCGCCGGACGTCAGCCAGATTCCCGATGCCGTGCCACGCGTGGAGCCGCTCTCACGCGGCGGCAATCGTCCCGTCTACGAAGTGTGGGGCAAGACCTACAACGTGCTGCCCGACGCGCGTGGCTACGCCCGCCAGGGTACGGCTTCCTGGTACGGTGAGAAATTCCATGGCTACGCCACGTCCAATGGCGAAATCTACGACATGTACGAGATGACCGCGGCCCACCGTTCCCTGCCGCTGCCTACTTATGCGCGCGTGACCAGCCTCGAGAACGGTCGCTCGGTCATCGTCCGGGTCAACGACCGCGGTCCCTTCCACAACGATCGCGAGATCGATCTCTCCTACGCGGCAGCGGCGCGGCTCGACATCCTCGAGCGCGGCACCGGTCGGGTCAAGGTCGAAGCGATCGATGCGGAGGTGTGGCTGGCCGAAAATGGCGGCAATGGTGGTAACGGCGCGAACCGAACCTCCTCTGGCGCTGTCCAAACGGCGGCTCAGGCGACTCCACGCAGCAACCCGGCATCTCAGCAAGCCAGCTCGGCACCTCAGCAGGCCAGTGCCCCGGCGGCGAGCGCCGGCGCTGCTGCATCGAGTGGGTCCAACCAGGCTGGCAGCAATGGCATGCCGATCTATCTGCAGATCGCCGCGCTGGGATCCGCCGACAACGCCCGGGCACTCAAGGCTCGCCTCGAAAGCGAGCTGTCTCATCCCGTGCGGGTGGCAGATGCCACCGGTATGTATCGTGTCCAGGTCGGCCCCCTGGCCCACGCCGGGCAGGTCGAGCCTGTGCGCGCTGAGCTGAGACGTGCCGGCTTCGAACAAGCCTTTATTGTCAACGGCGCCGACTGAGTCGCGCCGTTCCCTTGACCTTTCTCGACGTAGTGATGAGATTCATGCCCATGCGAGTGCTGTCCACCCCTATCTACCGTCGGCTGCTGCCACTGATGCTGTTCGGCCTGTTGCTGTGCGTCTCCAAGGCTCTGGCCCAGGCAACTCCGACCCCGACCCCACAGACCATGATCCCGGCTCCACCGCAGATCGCTGCCAAGTCCTGGATTCTGATGGATGCGGACAGCGGCAGGGTGCTGGTCGAGCACAACGCCGATGAGCGTCTTCCCCCGGCCAGCTTGACCAAGCTGATGACCGCCTATCTGGTGGAGCGGGAGCTCGACCGTGGCAACATCAACCTGGACGACACCGTGCGCGTCAGCGAGAACGCCTGGCGTACGGGAGGCTCCAAGATGTTCATCGAGGTCAACACCGAGGTTTCCATCCGCGATCTGCTCTACGGCATCATCATCTCGTCGGGTAACGATGCCAGCGTGGCCGTGGCCGAGCACCTGGCCGGCGGTGAAGCCCCTTTTGCCGATCTGATGAATCAGCACGCCACGCGCCTTGGGTTGCACAACACCAGCTTTGCCAATGCCACCGGGCTGCCGCATCCGGAGCAGTACTCATCGGCCCGCGACATGGCTCTGCTCTCGCAGTACATCATTAACGACTACCCGGAACATTACGCGGTCTACGCCGAGAAATACTTCACCTACAACGACATTCGCCAGCCCAACCGCAACCGGTTGCTGTGGCGCGACCCCACTGTCGACGGCCTCAAGACCGGTTGGACCACCGAAGCGGGTTACGGCCTGGTGGCATCGGCCAAGCGCGACGGCATGCGCCTGATTTCGGTGGTGATGGGCACCAGCTCGGAGGAGTCTCGTGCCCAGGAGACCCAGAAGTTGCTCAGCTACGGTTTCCGCTACTACGAAACCCTCAAGCTCTACGATCAGGGTGCGGTGCTCAACTCACCCCGGATCTGGGGCGGCGAGAAGAACGAGCTGCGCGTCGGCGTCGACCGCGACGTGGCCATGACTCTGCCGCGGGCGCGCAACGAAGAGCTGCATGCACGGCTGGACATCCGCCAGGACCTCAGTGCGCCCATCAGCCTGGGCGACCGGGTCGGCACCCTGGAGGTTCGTCTCGGTGATGAAGTCGTGGGCGAACACCCCCTGGTGGCCCTCGAGACGATCGAGGAGGGCGGCCTGTTCAAGCGCCTGTTCGATCAGGTGAGGCGCTTCTTCAGCAATCTGCTTAGCGGCTGGTTCTAGGTCGTTCCCAGGCCATTCGAGACAGGCGGCGCCGCTGTGCGCCGCCTGCATGGGACTCCTTGGCATACCTTGGGCACCAGCAGCTTGGGTGCCGATGGCTTGGGTGTCGAGTGAAAGCCGAGTAAAAGCCGAGTAAAATGCTCGGAAATAGATAGGAAGGGCCACGACCCCGAGAGAGCCATGTCAGACGACAAACTGCGCGATTTACGCCAAGCCCCGGCGACAAACCAAGCGGCGCCGACGATTACCTTTCCCTGCGACTATCCCATCAAGGTGGTGGGCGATGCCGCCGAGGACTTCACCGCCACTGTGTGCCAGGTGGTGCTGCGCCACGATGCCAGCTTCGATGCCGAAAGCATCGAGGTCGTCGAGAGCCGTACCGCCCGTTACCTTTCGGTGAGGCTGACCCTGCGGGCGACCGGTGAGAAGCAGCTCAAGGCGCTGTTCGCCGATCTCAAGGCCACCGGCCGCGTGCACATGGTGGTATAGATGGCGCCATGCGCCGCTATGGCCGCTCCTATCGAGCTTCATCGCCTGGGCCGACGACCCTACCTCCCGGTGTGGCAGGCCATGCGCGACCTCACCGATACCCGCGACGAGACGACTGCAGACCAGCTCTGGCTGGTGGAGCATGATCCGGTTTTCACTCAGGGGCAGGCCGGCAAGCCCGAGCACCTGCTGATGCCGGGCGACATTCCTGTAGTGCAGACGGATCGCGGTGGCCAGGTGACCTATCACGGGCCGGGGCAGGTGGTGCTCTATCCGCTCCTCGACGTGCGGCGCTCGCGGCTCGGGGTGCGGGATCTCGTCTCGGCGCTGGAGAATGCCGTCATCGCCGTGCTGGCGGAGCAGGGCATCGAGGCGCGGGCACGCGCCGATGCCCCTGGTGTCTACGTCGGCGAGGCCAAGATCGCCTCGCTGGGCTTACGTATCCGGCGCGGTGCCAGCTATCACGGCGTTGCGCTCAATGTCGATGCCGACCTGAGCCCCTTCGCACGCATCAATCCCTGCGGCTATGCCGGCATGGCCATGACGCGCTTGGCCGATCTGGTGGCCAAGCCGCCTTCAGCGGAGCAGGTGGGCCTGAGTCTGGCGCGGAGCCTGGCGAGTGAGCTGGGGCGCGAGCTGCAGCTGCAGGAAGCACAGGCGGCCGTGTGAAGGCCGCCGGCGGGGAGCGCCATCAACCGACGTTGATCGCCTGAATGCGGTTGGGGTCGGGCTCCTGGCCCGGTACCTCGGCGGGGGCGGCCAGGCCCAGATTGTTCTTCTCGAACACCCGGTCGGCCCGGTAGCTGGAGCGTACCAGCGGGCCGGAGGCCACTTCCATGAAACCCTTTTCCAGGCCCAGGCGGCGATAGCGCTCAAACTCGTCTGGCGTGACCCAGCGCTCTACCGGCAAATGGTTGCGCGTCGGGCGCAGATACTGCCCCAGGGTGACGATGTCGACGTCGATGGCGCGCAGGTCGTCGAAAGTCTGGAGGATCTCTTCGTCGGTTTCGCCAAGCCCCAGCATCAGGCTGGTCTTGGTCAGCACGTCGGGGCGGTAGCGCTTGGCGTGGGCCAGCACGTCGAGGGTCTTGCGGTAGCCGGCACGCGGGTCGCGCACGTAGTGGGTGAGTCGTTCCACCGTCTCGACGTTCTGGGCGAACACTTCCAGCCCGGAGTCGACCACTTGCTCGATGGCAGTTTGGTCACCATCGAAGTCGGGGGTGAGCGCCTCGACCACCACTGCGGGCGTGTTGGCCTTGATCGCCCGAATGCAGGCAGCATAGTGAGAGGCGCCGCCATCGGCCAGGTCGTCACGGTCCACCGAAGTGAGCACCACGTAGCGCAGGCCCATCAGCTCCACCGACTTGGCGGTATTGGCCGGCTCCTCGCTGTCCAGCCAGCCGCGGGGATTGCCGGTATCCACGGCACAGAAGCGGCAGGCGCGGGTACACACCGAGCCCATCAGCATGATGGTGGCCGTACCGTTGCTCCAGCACTCGCCCATGTTGGGGCAGTGAGACTCGGCGCATACGGTGCTCAGGCGGTGTTCCTTGACGTTGCGCTTCACTGCCTCGAAACGCCCGCCGCCGGGCATCTGGGCGCGTAGCCACTTCGGCTTGCGCCCCGGTTCCGGTTGTTCATCGGTCTGGCTGCGCTGCAGCTTGATACCGTCCTTGATGGCGGCGAAGCCGTGCTCGGTGCGGAACTTCGCGCCGCTAGGCACGCGTTTCGAGGTGTTGTCGCTCATAGGTGTGAGCCTCTCCACTAGGCGGCTGCCACGGCCGTGCCAGAGTTCATCGGTGCGCCATCATCGCGGGCGGACCTGGCCAAAGGCACGGCAATTGATACGTTGGTCGCAGGCCCGTAATCTACCATATCGCGCCTGACTGGCACAGCGGAGCAGGGCGACGCAGGCGTGACGCTCAACCTGATGTAAGCGGCAGGCAGACGACGCCATGGTCGGGGATTGGCCGGGGTGGCGCCCGGAAGTGCGCTTCGATTTCGCCCAGACGCTCGCGCACGAAACGCAGGAACAGTTCGGTGACCGGTGTGGGGAAGCGGTCTCGGGGGTAGACCGTGCACCAGGAGCGGCGTAGGGGAAAACCCGGTAGTGGCAGCTCCGCCAGCAGTCCGGCGCCGATCTCGAGACGAACCGCCAGCCGCGGCAACACGGTGACACCCAGGTGAGCCATCACCCCCTGCTTGATCGCCTCGTTGGTGCCCAGCTCCATGGTATGCTGCAAGGCCACGTCCTGCTCGGCGGCGAGCTGCTCGAAAGCGGTGCGTACGCCGGAGCCTGACTCACGCATCAATAGATAGTGGCGGGCCAGATCTTCCAGGGTGGGCGAGGGCGCCTCGAGCAGTGGATGGCCGGGCCAGACGATGGGTATCAGTTCGTTCTCTAGGAACGGCATGAAGACCAGGTTGTCGTCCTCTTCGGGCACCATCGCCATGATCACCAGGTCGTCGCTGCGTGCGGCCAGCCTTTCCAGGGCCTGGCTGCGGTTGCAGACCCGCAGGCGTACCTGAACGTTGGGGTAGTGAGCGCGAAAGCGGGCGATCAGATGAGGCACCACGTACTGTGCCGTGGAGACGGCCGCCAGATTGAGCTCCCCGGAAATCGTGCCGTCCAGGTCCGACAGCGTCATCTGCAGTCGCGAGACCTGGCCGAAGATGGCCTGGGTCGAGGCTGCCAGGGCATCGGCCGCCGGCAGCACGTGCAGGGTCTTGCCAGCGTACTTGAACAGGGGTTGGCCGAGGGCCTGCTCGAGCTGACGGATCTGTGCGCTGACCGCCGGCTGGGTCAGGCCCAACTGTTCGGCGGCGCGTGAGTAGGATTGCTGCCGATGCACGGCCTGGAAGACCTGCAACTGGCGAAAGGTCAGGCGGTTCAGCAGCCTTGGGGTTGTCATCGATCGATCCGCTGGAAGGGCACAGGCAGGCCCGGTGAAGAACCCTTGTCATGCTATCACTGCCTTGTCATAGCGTCACAGAGTGGGAATCCATGCAAAGCCTTCGATTCGATCCATTGCGCTGGCAGCGTCTGCTGGTGGCCGGTAGCGGGCTTGGCGCCCTGCGTGCAGGCCAGGCCTGTAGCGAACTCGGGCTGACCTGGCATGCCGGCGGCTGTCTGGCCGACGATGCGCTGATCGCACGCGCGCGTGAGCTGGACTGCGATGCACTGCACCCGGGTGAGGCGACGGCAGAGCAGCAGCGCAGCCTGGCACGGGCCTGTGCCGGCGCCGGGTTGGCGTTCGTCGGCTCGGGCACGACTTTGCTCGACGCCATGTGCAACGGCGATGCCACCCGGCATCTGATGCGGGAAGCGGGCCTGCCGCTGGCCGAGCCGGTGCCCTCTGCACCGTGCGTGCATCTGCCGGTGCTGGCCGACAATCGTGGCCAGGCGCTGGCCCTGGTCGAGCACGAGCGGATGGCCGACGATTTCGCCGTGGCGCCGAGCGAACGGCTGACGCCGGAGCAGCGCGCCTATCTTGGGCAGCTAGCCGTGCAGGGTGCCCGCGCCCTGGGTCTGGTCGGCCTGGCGACGTTGAGCTTCACTCTGGCCAACAACCGCCTGGGCTTTGTCGACATGCGCCCCGGCCTGACGGGTTTCGAGGGCCTGGCTGAGGTATTGAGCGGGCTCGATCTGGCTGTCGAGCAGATTCGTCTGGTGCAAGGGGAGAGGCTGCGGCGCCCCAGGGTCGGCCACATGGGGCACGGTCCGGGGCGGCCGGGTCATGCCAGCCTGCGCCTGCTTCCGCTGGGCAAAGGGCCACTTTGCGGTGGGCCGGGGGTCAGGCTCGATCGACCGGCAGCGGTCGGGAACGAGGCCCGGGTTCGCTTGCTGGTGTGGGGGCGCGATGCGGCCGAGGCCAGGCGTCGTGAGCGGCGGGCACTGGCTGAATGGCATGGCGACGTCGCGCCCGGCAGTGGCGAAGTGGACTGAGGCTTCCACGTGTGGTCACAAAAAATCGACAAAACGGCTGCGTCGATCCTGCACAGGGAGTACTATGCTTGTTGCAGTGCAGCAAATTCTCTCCTGACGTCCCTGACACGCGTCGGGAAAACTGGAGCCGAACATGAACTCACTGATGCCGACACCGCCCGCAGAGGCGCTCAGCTTGCTCGACCCATTCGGTTTTGGCCGTGCCGTTTTCGACTATTGGCGTGATGCCGTCGAGCGCAGTGTGCTTTACATGGACGTGATGCGCGAGCGTGGCAACCAGTATCTCGAACACATCGAGAAGACCAAACCCAACGTGCTCGGCTTCGATGCCGAGGTGGTGATGGACGGTCGCACCCTGCCGCGACCGGTGAATTACGAACTGATGCGGATCCTGCCGCCGGCCGGGGTCGAAGTCGATCCCCAGTCCCGCCCCTTCGTGGTGGTGGACCCGCGCGCCGGACACGGGCCCGGCATCGGTGGCTTCAAGCCCGACAGCGAGATCGGTGTCGCGCTGCGCGCCGGTCATCCCTGCTATTTCATCGGCTTTCTGCCTTATCCGGAGCCCGGCCAGACCGTGGAAGACGTGGTCGAGGCGGAGATTGCCTTTCTGCGTTGCGTGACCGAACACCATCCCGAGTCCGAGAAGCCGATGGTGGTGGGGAACTGCCAGGCGGGCTGGCAGATCATGATGGCGGCGTCGCTCGAGCCGGACGTCTTCGGTCCCATTCTCATTGCCGGCGCGCCGCTCTCCTATTGGGCCGGTGAGCGGGGCAAGGCGCCGATGCGCTACACCGGCGGCATGACCGGCGGCAGCTGGATGACCACCCTGGCCAGCGACCTGGGAGATGGCCTGTTCGACGGCGCTCTGCTGGTGCAGAACTTCGAACGCCTCAATCCGGCCAATACTTGGTGGGACAAGCAGTACCGGCTGTACGCCAACGTCGACACCGAGGCCGGGCGCTATCTCAATTTCGAGCGCTGGTGGGGGGGGCACGTGGTGCTGGGCGGCGAGGAGATCCAGTACATCGTCGACAACCTGTTCGTCGGTAACCGCCTCTCCACCGCCCAACTGGTGACCTCGGACGGCCGCCGCATCGATCTGCGCAACGTGCGCTCTCCAGTAGTGGTGTTCTGCTCCCAGGGCGACGACATCACGCCGCCGCCCCAAGCGCTGGGCTGGGTGCGTGACCTTTATGGCGGAGTAGACGACATCATTGCCAGCGGGCAGACCATCGTCTACTGCGTGCACGACAGCACCGGGCACCTGGGCATCTTCGTGTCGGGCAGCGTGTCGCGCAAGGAGCACGCCGAGTTTACGGCCAACATCGACTATATCGACGTACTGCCACCGGGGCTCTACGAGACCAAGGTCACCAGCGCCAAGGAGCGTGACGATGCCGAGCTAATCGAGCGCGACTACCTGCTCGAGTTCAAGGCGCGCTCCATCGAGGGTCTCAACCGGGACGTGCTGCAGCACCGCGCCGATGACGACACTCGCTTCGCTACCGTGGCGCGCGTCTCGGAAATCAATCTGGGGCTCTACCGGCTGTTCGTGCAGCCCTGGATCCGGGCGACCATCACGCCCGAAGCGGCACGTCTCATGCGGCGTATGCACCCGATCCGCCTGGGTTACAAGCTGCTGTCGGACCGCAATCCGCTGTCGGTGCCGCTGCCGGTGCTGGCCGACTGGGTGCGTCGCGACCGGCATCCGGTCGACGACAGCAACGTGCTGCGTTCACTGGAGAAGGCCTGCTCCGACCAGATTTCCCGGGCGCTCGATACCTGGCGCGAGATCCGCGATCAGAGCATCGAACATGCCTTCCTTACGGTGTACGGCCAGCCGCTGCTGCAGGCCATGGTCGGCTTGGGCGGCGATGCCCACGTACATCGCCGTCAGCCCGGCAGCGAGCCGGAGCATCGGCGCTTCATCGAGCGGCGTCAGGACGAGCTGCGCCAGCGCGTCGCCGAAGGCGGTATCCACGAGGCGGTGATGCGTTCGGTGATTTATGTACTGGGCGGGGCGCCCACCACCGACGAGCGCAACTTCAAGCGCCTGCGGGCGTCGCGGGCCGAGCTGGAGCCTGGCAGCAGCCTGTCGGACTTCAAGCATCTGGTGCGTGAGCAGTTCTTCATCCTCAAGCTCGACCGTGAGGCGGCGCTGGCAGCCATTCCAGAGCTGCTGGCAGGAGAACGGCCCGAGGCGATTCGCGACTCCCTCGAGCATATCGAGCATGTACTGGCCGCCAGCGGCGAGCTTTCAGAGCAGGTGCGCAAGCGCTATGAGCATATTCGGGAGCTCTTCGGCGAGGCGCTGGAACGGGTCGAGCCGGCAGCAAGTCGTCAGGCTCTCGTCGCTCTGCACGACGAAGTGGCGGCGGAAGCCAAAGCCGAGGTCGCCGCTAGGGATGAAGTGGAGAAGATGCTGCAGGATGCCGAGACCAAGGTCGACCCGAGCCCGGCGAAAGCGGCACCGGCCAAGCGCGCCAGCCGTGGCAGCAAGGCCTCCGCGACCAAGGCCACCGTGTCCAAGGCCACCGTGTCCAAGGAAAGTGGCGATGCCGGCGGCGAGAAGCCGGTCGCCAAGAGGGCGCCGCGCAAGCCTCGCAAGAGCTGACGCGCAACGGCCGAGCGGTTCCTTTGCGTGGTCTCATGGCGCCTCTGCCGTTAGCGGCAGAGGCGCTGCTGTTTTACCTTCTCTTGATGTTCTCTTGATGCTATGTCGAGATTGCTGCTTTACTGCCGCCATGCGGAAGCAACTGGCGCGAAACGGGTTGCTGGGGTAGGGTAGGCGGATTTTTCACCCCGCACGGAGCGTCCGCCGAGGACAGGCGGGCCGAAACCGTCAGGCGGGGAAGAGTCCCGCCTAGTAGAATGTGGAGCACTATGGGCAAGTCATTGGTCATCGTCGAGTCGCCGGCCAAGGCCAAGACGATCAATAAATATCTCGGCAGCGAGTTCATCGTGAAGTCGAGCGTGGGTCATATTCGCGACCTGCCGACCAGCGGCTCGGGCAAGACGGCCACCGACCCCAAGGAGCGGGCGCGCCAGGCGGCGGCGACGCGCAAGATGTCGCCCGAGGAGAAAGCCGAGTATAAGAAGCACAAGGCCAAGGAACAGCTCATCCGGCGCATGGGGCTCGATCCGGAGCACGGCTGGAAGGCCCACTACGAGATTCTGCCCGGCAAGGAAAAGGTGGTGGCCGAGCTGCAGAAGCTGGCTGAGAAGGCCGACGCCGTCTATCTCGCTACCGATCTCGACCGTGAGGGAGAGGCGATCGCCTGGCACCTCAAGGAGACCATCGGCGGGGACGACGAGCGCTACCGTCGCGTGGTGTTCAACGAAATCACCAAGAACGCCATCAAGGAGGCCTTCAAGGAGCCCGGCACGCTCAACCTGCCCCGTGTCGAAGCGCAGCAGGCGCGTCGATTCCTCGACCGCGTGGTGGGTTTCATGCTGTCGCCGTTGCTGTGGGCCAAGATTGCCCGTGGCCTTTCCGCCGGTCGCGTGCAGTCGGTGGCGGTGCGCTTGATCGTCGAGCGCGAACGCGAGATCCGTGCCTTCGTGCCCGAGGAGTTCTGGGACGTCCACGCCGACCTCGTCTCCAGCGAAGGTGAACCGGTACGCTTCGAGTTGGTACGCCAGGACGGCAAGGCGTTCCGGCCCACCACAGAGGCCGAGACGCTTACGCGTATCGAGGCGTTGCGCAAGGCCTCGCTGGCCATTACCGCTCGCGAAGACAAGCCGACGCGATCCAAGCCGGGCGCTCCCTTCATCACCTCGACCCTGCAGCAGGCCGCCAGCGGCCGCCTCGGTTTCTCGGTGAAGAAGACCATGACCCTGGCCCAGCGCCTCTACGAGGCGGGCTATATTACCTACATGCGGACCGACTCCACCAATCTCTCGCAGGATGCGGTGGCCATGGTCCGCGAACACATCGAGCAGGAGTATGGCAAGCGCTACCTGCCAGAGTCGCCCAACCGTTACTCGAGCAAGGAGGGGGCGCAGGAGGCCCATGAGGCGATTCGTCCCTCCGACGTCAATCGCAAGGCTGGCGACCTGGCCGGTATGGAGCGCGACGCCGAGCGGCTCTATGAGCTGATCTGGCGTCAGTTCGTGGCCTGTCAGATGACCCCGGCCGAGTACCTCTCCAGTACGCTGACGGTCGAGACGAAAGGCTACGAGCTCAAGGCCAAGGGTCGGGTGCTCAAGTTTGACGGCTATACCCGGGTGATGAAGCCCATGGGCAAGAACGAGGACCAGGCCCTGCCGGACCTGGCCGAGGGTACCCCCATGCGGCTCGAGGCACTCGACCCGCAGCAGCACTTCACCAAGCCGCCGGCCCGCTACACCGAGGCTAGCCTGGTCAAGGAACTCGAGAAACGCGGTATTGGCCGTCCTTCGACCTACGCCTCGATCATCTCCACCATTCAGGATCGCGGCTACGTCAAGCTGGAGAGCCGGCGCTTCTACGCCGAGAAGCTGGGCGACATCGTCACCGAGCGCCTCAAGGAGTCCTTCCCCGACCTGATGGATTACTCCTTCACGGCGCGAATGGAGGACAGCCTCGACGAGGTGGCCGAGGGCGAGCGCAACTGGCGCGAGCTGCTCGATGCCTTCTATGCCGAGTTCCGCGAGGAGCTGGAGTCCGCCGAGAGCGAGGCGGGTATGCGGCCCAATCAGCCAGTGCCCACCGATATTGATTGTCCCACTTGCGGGCGCAAGATGCAGATCCGCACGGCCTCCACCGGGGTGTTCCTGGGCTGTTCCGGCTACAATCTGCCGCCCAAGGAGCGCTGCAAGACCACCATCGACCTGCTGCCCGGCGACGAGGCGGTGCCTGCGGATGCCGGCGAAGAGGCCGAGACCCAGGCGCTGCGCGCCAAGCATCGCTGCCCCAAGTGTGGCACGGCGATGGACAGCTATCTGATCGACGAGAAACGCAAGCTGCATATCTGCGGCAACAGCCCCGACTGCGACGGCCATGAGATCGAGCACGGCAAGTTCCGCATCAAGGGCTATGAGGGCCCCACCATCGAGTGCGACAAGTGCGGCAGCGAGATGCAGCTCAAGTCCGGCCGCTTCGGCAAGTACTTCGGTTGCACCAACGAGGCGTGCAAGAACACCCGTAAGCTGCTGCGCAGCGGCGAGGTGGCGCCGCCCAAGATGGACCCCATTCCGATGCCGGAGCTGGCCTGCGAGAAGGTCGACGACCACTACGTGCTGCGCGACGGCGCCAGCGGTCTGTTCCTGGCGGCGAGCAAGTTCCCGCGCAATCGCGAGACGCGCCCACCCTTGGTGCGTGAACTCAAGGCGCATGCCAAGGAACTGCCCGAGAAATACCGCTACCTGCTCGATGCGCCTGCCGAGGATCCGGACGGTCGCCCGGCGCAGATCCGCTACTCGCGCAAGAGCAAGGAGCAGTTCGTCATGACCGAGGATGACGGCAAGGCAACCGGCTGGCGGGCACTCTTCGACAATGGCAAATGGCAGGTGGAGGACAAGCGCAAGTGACCCCGCGTGGCCGTACCAATCAGCTGCTGTATCAGGCCGAGCTGCTGCTCGACATCGATCCCGGCAACGACGAGCATGCCGAGGCCAGGCGCATGGCGAGCGAAGAGGCCGCGCTGGCACTGGCCGAACTGGCGCTGGAGTCGCTGCTGCGCGAGGTCACCGAGCACGCCCG